>DATBIZ010000707.1:0-3079 GCA_036556645.1 Vicinamibacteria bacterium
GCGGCAGTCGGGGGCGCCCTTGCCCTCGCTCCGCGCGCGCACGGCCGAGCGCACCGAGTTGAGCAGGATCTCCCAGCTCCCGCCCACGCGCTGGCGGTGATAGGTCTCCGGGTCGCAGGCGTCCACCGAGAACATCAGGTCCGTGATGCCGGCGTCCACCATGTGCGCGAAGAGGTCCGGGTTCTTCCGCGCGCCGCCGTTGCCGTTGGTGTTCATCATGATGTCGGGGAAGCCGAGGCCGGCCGCCTCGCGGATGAACGACACGATGCGCGGGTGCAGCGACGGCTCGCCCCGGTAGTTGAGCTTGATCGAGCTGACCCCGATGTCCGCGCACTGCTGCAGCAGGCGCCCGTAGAGCACGGGGTCCATGAAGCCGCGCTGGTAGGTGTACGCGTCGAACCCCTGCGTGCGGACGTGCTCGTGCGTCCAGATCTGGCAGAAGCCCTGCGGGTCCTCCTCGGAGCTGCCGCAGCGCAGGTCGCAGGTGGCCACGCTCTCCAGGTCCACGTGCACGGGATGGTCCGAGGCGTCGAGCTGGGCCTCGCGCCGCTCCCATTCCCGTCTGTAGGCTTCGTACCGCTCGCTGCGCGTGGGCAGGGAGCCGAGTACGCGGAAGGTCGGGTCCTTGCTCATCGGACCCGCGAGCTGGATCTCATCGACGAAGCACAGTCTAGCCCGACTGCGCGCGGCGGCGGTAACCGGCGGCGGGCGCCCCGGATGATATGATTCGCGCCGCCACATGGACCGGCAGCAGATCGGCAAGTACCGGATCCTGGGGAAGATCGGTCAGGGGGCCATGGGCGAGGTCTTCAAGGCCGAAGACCCCATCCTCCACCGTTTCGTGGCGGTCAAGACCATCTCGGGCGGCATGGCTCCCGAGTCCGACCTGCGCAAGCGTTTCCTGCGCGAGGCCCAGTCCGCCGCCCGCCTGAGCCACCCGCACATCATCACCGTCTACGACTTCGGCGAGGACCAGGACCGCGTCTACATGGCGATGGAGCTGCTCGAGGGCGTGGACCTCAAGGAGGCGATCCGCACGCGCAAGCTCGCCACGCTCGAGGAACGCCTGGAGGTGATGGAGCAGATCTGCGACGGGCTGGCCTTCGCGCACAGCAAGGGTGTCGTCCACCGGGACATCAAGCCCGCGAACATCCACATCCAGCCCGACGGCAAGGTGAAGATCATGGACTTCGGCCTGGCGCGGCTGGGCGAGTCCGAGATGACCGCGACCGGGATGATCCTGGGCACGCCGCACTACATGTCGCCGGAGCAGGTGCGCGGCGAGAAGGCCGACGCGCGCTCGGACGTGTTCTCGCTGGGCGCCGTCTTCTACGAGCTGCTGGCCCACCAGAAGGCCTTCGACGCGGACTCGATGCACTCGATCCTCTTCCGCGTGCTGGAGCACCAGCCGGAGCCGCTGCGGAAGCTCTCGCCCGACCTGCCCCCGCGCCTGGTCGAGCTGGTCGAGCGGGCGCTCGAGAAGGACCCGGCGCGCCGCTTCCAGAACGGCGCCGAGATGCGGGACGCGGCACGGTCGATCCGCCGGAGCCTCCGCACCGGCGAGGACTCCGCCGCGCTCTCCGCGTCGGGCGTGCTGCCGGCCGGGGCGTTCGGCGGCGCCGGGGACGCGCCCACGCTCGGACCCGGCTCGGCCTCGGCCCCGTCGCGCGGCGCGCTGGCGCGCCAGCTCGACCCCGCGCGCACGCCGGCGCCGGCCGAGCCCTACGCGGCCACCGTCCTCGGACCGACGCAACGGGCGGCGTCGAGCAGCCGCAGCACCGCGGGGAGCCGCTCGGGGGCGCGGCCGGCGCCGCCGCCCTCGCGCGCGCCGCTCTTCGTCGGCCTGGCGGTGATCGGCCTGACCTTGGCCGGCGTCGCCGCGTTCTTCGTCCTGCGCGGGGCGCCGGTCGCGACGCCGGCGTCCGGCGCCGCGTCCGGCGACCAGCTGGGCGCGCTGACCGAAGCGCTCGCGAGTAGCCAGCTCGAGCTGGCGCGGCGCAGCCTCGAGGACAAGCAGTACGGCGCCGCCGCGAACCACGCGGAGCAGGTGCTGAAGCTCGACGCCGGCAACGCCTCCGCCCGGCAGGTGCGCGACGAGGCGAACGCGCGGCTGCAGGAGGTCGATGCCGCCGCCTCCCAGGCGCGCGCGGCCATGGACGCGGGTCAGGTGCAGCAGGCGGCGACGTCGCTCTCCCGCGTGCTCGCGCTCGACCCGCGCCATCCGGTCGCGGCCGAGCTGTCCGACCGGCTCAACCGCCACTTCGAGAGCCAGAGCAGCGAGGCGCGCCGGCTGATGGCCGCCGCGCGCGAGGCGGCCACCCGTGCCAACGCCGCCGCGGTGCGGCCGTATCCCGACGCGGCGACGCTGGCGGCCGAGGCCGACGTGCTCCACCGGCGCGCCGAGTACACCGCGGCCGCGATGAAGTTCCTGGAGTCCCGCGACCGGTTCGAGCAGGCGCGCCGCGCGGCGATCGCGCAGGCGCAAGCCCAGGCGCAAGCCCAGGCGCAGGCCCAGGCTCAAGCCCAAGCGCAGGCGCAGGCCGCGCGGGCGGCCGTCACCATGCCCCCGGTCACCCGGCCGCTGCCGCCTCCGCCGGCCGCCGCCGAGCCGACGCCGCCGCCGGTGGTGGCGACGCCGCCGACCGCGCCGGTCACGCAGCCGCCGGCCGCCTCCGCCGCCAGCGAGGAGCCGGCGATCCGGCGCGTGCTGCAGGACTACGAGCGCGCGATCGAGACGAAGGACCTCGCGCTCTTCCGCACGGTGAAGCCGAACCTCTCCGGCCAGGAGGAGCGCACGCTGCGCGCGACCTTCGCCCAGGTGCGGTCTCAGGAGATCGAGATGACGGTCGGGCCGATCGCGATCGACGGCAAGGAGGCCCGCGTCCGCGTCACCCGCCAGGACACGATCGACGGCAAGCCGTTCACGTTCCAGCAGAGCCTCGTCCTCGTGAAGAACGGCGGCTCCTGGACGATCCGCGAGATCGGCCGCTAGCCTGGATCGTTCACGAAGGTTGACCTAAGACAACAGCCGCGCGGCAGAAGGCTCGTGATCCAGTCAAACCAGGCGATCCCCCGACGT
>DATBIZ010000708.1:0-2093 GCA_036556645.1 Vicinamibacteria bacterium
ACAGCGCGACCGCCCAGTTCTTCATCAACGTGAAGGACAACCATGCCCTCGACTTCGGCATCCGCGGCGCCGGCTACGCGGTGTTCGGCGACGTGATCGCGGGCATGGAGGTGGTGGACCGCATCGTCGCCGTGCGTACCATGACCAAGGGCGACCACCAGAACGTGCCGGAAACGCCGGTGGTGCTCAAGTCGGCGCGCGTGGTGTCGGCGGGCACCGCCGCGCCGAAGCCCCCCGCGACCCCGAAGCCGCCCTCGAAGCCGTGAAGGGCCGGGCCGCCGCGCGGGACGCGGAGGTCCCGTCCTCCGCGCCTCCGCGGCGATCCGTTCGGGGGCTGGCTAGAGCGCGCCGAAGGCCTTGATGATGGCGTCGGCCTTGGCGGGATCGAGTTTCAGGATCGAGTTGTCGCCCGCGCGGCGCGCGTAGGCGGCGCCGTCCTTCTTGCCGATCTCGAGCCAGGCCGGCGGGCGGTTGCCGCCCTCGTAGGTGAGCGTCACCTTCAGCGCGGGCGGGATCAGGCCGTAGGTCTCGGGCGCCGCGGGCTGGTCGATGAACTCGGTGGCCTCGGCCCCGCCCAGGTCGAACAGCGCGTCCTGCACCGCGCTGGTCTCCAGGTCCTTGGCGTCCGGCGCGGTCCGCTTCCACTTGTACTGGTCCACCCCGTCCTTGTCCTTGCTGGAGGATCGCTCGTACCGGCGCGGGGCGCCCTCGTGCACGACTTCGATGCCCTGCACCTCGTAGGTGGCGACCTCCAGCAGCCGCTTCGCGCGCAGCTCGCTCGTCCCCTTGGCCAGGTCGTCCACGATCGCGCCGGGGATCACCGCCACCAGCGGGCGGCCGGCCGCCCGCGCGTAGTGCTTGTTGTCGCCCTCCGGCGCCCTGGCCCCGATCTCGAGCGTCTTCGTGCTGCCGTCGGCGAGGGTCAGCGTCACCGTGCGCGCCGGCGGCGCCAGGCCGAACCTCTTGACGTCCGTGGCCTGCTCCGCCGCCACCGAATCGAAGCGCAGGCCTTCGAGCGTGCCGAGCAGCCCGTCCACGGACCAGCGGCCGGCGCGGGTCTGCAGCGGCCGCGTGAACGCCCACTCGCCGCGCTCGTCCCGCGCGAGGGCGTAGGATCCCTGCGGGCCCGTCACCGCCAGCGACTTCACGTCGTCGCGCTTGACGTGGAGCAGGCTCCGGTCGCGCAGGTCGGCCGCCTTCTTGCCGAACGTGCCCTCGAGGTACGAGGGGATGGTGAACACGCGCGCCTGCTCCGCGCGCTTCGCGTAGAGCGCGCCGCCGTCCGGGGTCTTCTCGCCCACGAGCAGCGTCAGCGGCTCGGTGGCCCCCTGCACGCGCACGGACACGGTGGTCGTCGGAGCGGCCAGGCCGAACGGGGCCAGGTCGGCGGGCGTCTCCCCGAGCACCTCCTGCATCTCGAGCGTCTCGAGGCTCGAGAGCAGCGCGTCCACCTCGCTCTTGTCCGCGGGGGCCTGCAGCGGCGCGGCCAGGCGCCAGCCCTCGCCCTCCTTGACCACGCGCACCTGCTCGCCCCCGGCCGGCCCCACGGAGAGCTCCTCGACCTTCGCCTTGTCCAGGGCGAACACCTTCTCCTTGGCCTCCCCCTCCGGCTTGGCCTCCCGCTTGCTCTCGACGAAGTAGAGGTAGGCGCCGAGCCCCGCGGCCAGGGCCACCGCGACGTACGTCTTCCAGAACGGGTGCTTCTTCATGCCCGCCGGCGCCACCAGCTCACGATCCCGGCGATCACGAACGCGCCCGGGATCAGCCAGCGCGACGCCATCCAGATCGTCTGCTGCTGGCCGACGCTGAGGAACATCCGGTGGTCGTCGGGCTCGCGCGGCCGGATCGAGATCATGTCCGCGTCTTCGGCCAGCCAGGCCACCGTGTTCAAGAAGAAGTCCTGGTTGCCGCCGAACGAGAGGAGCTGGTTGCTGGCGAAGTCGGCGTCGCCGAAGGCCGCCACGCGGCCCTCGCGCGGCGTGGCCGGCTCGTCGGCGGGGCTGGCCGACGGCGAGGGCGTCGGCGAGGCCGACCCCGGCGAGGGCGGCGGCGAGCCGGCCGGGGTGGCCCCCGCGGCCCGCGAGGGCGAGGCC
>DATBIZ010000709.1:0-2523 GCA_036556645.1 Vicinamibacteria bacterium
CCGGAGGAGGCCCGCTCGTTCATCCTGTTCATCGACGACGTGCACCTTGGCCCACAGTCGGCGGAGCGCGTCCGGTCTCAGCTGGTGCCCTTCCTGGACCGCGAGATCCGCGACGGCGACTGGGTCACCGTGGTGGCGCCCGTGAGCGGGCTGTGGTGGACGGCGCGCACCGCGTTCGAGCGGCGCCAGCTCGCGACGGTGGTGGGAAACCTGAAGGGCGCGTTCATCCGCGACCCGTTCCGCAACTCGCTCACGAACCGCGACGTGATCACCGAATACGAGGCGATGCGGCTCGAGGAGTACGCGGGCGGGGCGGTGACGAGGAGCCAGCTCGCCACGGGGGCCACCTCGCCCTCGGCGGCGTCGAACGCGACCTACGGCGGCAACCGACACCAGATCGCGCAGGAGAAGTACCTGGGCGCGAAGCGCCGGATCCGCCAGACCCTCCAAGCGCTCGAAGCGGCGCTGCGCGCGTTGTCCGGCTTCCGCGGGCGGAAGGCCCTGCTCTTCTATTCCGAAGGGTTCCTGCGCTCGCCGAGCATGGGCGACTACGACCGGGTCATCGAGGTGGCGCGACAGGCCCACGCCGCCGTCTACTTCGTCCATGCCGGAGGCCTGCCCACCGGCCTCGCCCCGGTCCCCACCGGCAGCGTCGACGACGAGACGAGGCCGGGCATCCTGGTCGAGCTCGACACCACCGCCGCGGGCACGGCGTACCTGGCCGCCTCCACCGGCGGCCGCACTTCCGTCTCGAACGACGTCGCGGCCCTGCTCCGCGACGCGGCGGCCGAATCGTCCGTGTACTACCTGCTCGGCTTCGCGCCCACGGCCGGGCGCGACGGCGAGCGCAAGATCAAGGTGCGCGTGCGCCGCGACGGCCTCAGCGTTCGCGCCACCGACCGCTACCGCGTGGGCGGCGGGCGCGACAAGCCGCTGCCCCCCGCGGCGGAGGCGCTCGCGGCCGTGGCCGACGTGACCGGACTCCCGTTCCGGGTGGCCACCCTCGATCTCGACGACGTGCCGGCCGGCGCGCGCAAGACGCTCCTCGCGGTCGAGCTGGACGCGCCGCCGGGCGAGCGGGACCGCGCCGGCGAGCGGCGCGTGAACCTGATCGTGGACCTGCGTGCCGCCGCCGGCGGCAAGCCGCTGCGCGAGGACCTCGAGCTGACCGTGACCTCGGCGCCCGGGCGCCCGGCCGTGGCCACGCGGGAGCTGCGGCTGGCGCCCGGGGTCTGGCAGGCGCGGGTCGTGGTGCGGGATGCGCGGACGGACGCCGTCGGCTCGGCCCTGCACACGTTCGAGGTGCCGGCACCGGCGGGACTGCGGCTGTCGTCGCCGATCCTCACCGACGTCCTCGACACCGCCGATCGGCCGAAGCCGGTGCTCAAGCTCGCACGGCGCTATGCCGCCGAGGGCGCGCTCTACCTGCAGTATCGGGTCTTCGGCGCGGCCAAGGATCCCTCCGCCGGCCGCCCGCGGGTGACCGCGGCCTGGACCATCCGCGGGGCCGCCGGCGTGGCGCGCCAGGATCCGCCGTCGCCGATCGAGCCCACGTCGGACGGGACCCTGATCCGCCTCGTCGGGATCGGCCTGGCCGGCCTGCCGCCTGGCGACTACGCGCTCGCACTGCGGGTGACGGACGAGATCGCGGGCACGACGGCCGAACGGACCGAGCCCTTTACGATCGTCGCGGAGTCCTGAGCTTCAGGCTCGGAGCGGGGCCGGCCCGGTCGAGTCGCGCAGCACCAGGTCCGTGCTGAACGTGGGCAGCGCGAAGCCGTGCCCGCGCAGCTCCTCGAGCAGCGCGCGCGCGGCGAGCATCCCCATCTCCACCGCCGGTTGCCGCACCGTGGTCAGCGCGGGCCAGGTGAACGCGGCGTGGGGCTGGTCGTCGAAGCCGATCACGGACACGTCCTGCGGCACGCGCAGGCCGCGCCGGAGCAGGGCGAGGCCGGCGCCGCAGGCCATCTGGTCGTTGCCGGTGAACACCGCGGTGAACCGCGCGCCCCCGGCCAGCAGCGTCTCGACGCCGGTGTAGCCCGACTGCTCCTCGAAGTCCCCCTCGGCCACCAGCGACGGCTCGACGGCAAGGCCCGCATCGGCGAGCGCCGCCTCGTATCCCTGCCGCCGCGCGATGGCGTCCGCGTGCCAGGGCAGGCCGGTCAGGTGCGCGATGCGCGTGTGGCCCAGGTCGATCAGGTGCCGCGTGGCCTTGTAGGCGCCCGCCCGGTTCTCGACGCGCACGCAGCGATGCTCCAGGCCGCGCAGGCTGCGGCCGATCGCGACCAGCGGCATGCGGTCGGCCAGCCGCATCACCTCTTCGTCGGCGAGGCGGCCGCCCATCAGGATGACGGCGTCCACGCGGTGCGAGAGGAACAGCTCGAGCGCCTGCGCCTCCTCGCCCGGGTGCTCGCCGCCGGCGAAGATCGGGTAGTACCCGCTGCCGCGCAGGCCCTGCTCGACGCCCTTCATCACGCGCCCGTAGAACGGGCTCGAGATCACCTGCGGCAGCACGCCGAACGC
>DATBIZ010000710.1:0-2600 GCA_036556645.1 Vicinamibacteria bacterium
AACCGGATGGTCGAGACGCTCGGCCACCGCGCCGAGGACGGCGGCCGTGCCTGGCAGGACCCGGCCACCGGCCGCGTCTACCGCGACTTCGCCCTGTACGTGATCCGGCCGGAGCGGCGGCTGCTCGGCCCGCTCGAGCTCGACGGGGCGCGGCATCCCGCCACCGAGGTGCGCGAGACCGCCGACGACCTGCTCGACCAGGGCTACCGCGACGCGTACCGCCAGTTCGTCGAGCCCGTGGTCGGCGCGGCGCCGGAGCCGGCGGCGGGCGTGGCCGAGCCCGAGCGGCGGCAGGCCATCGAGCTCTGACCATGGCCCGCGGCATCGGAACCCGGGCCGTGCACGGCGCGCGCGATCCCGCTCCCGGCCCGCTGGCCACGCCGGTGGTGCACTCGTCCACGTTCGTGTTCGAGTCGGCCGAACAGCTCCGCGGGCACCTCGAAGGCGGCGACGAGCGGTTCTTCTACACGCGCTACGGCAACCCCACCCTGCGCGCGCTCGAGGAGACGCTGGCCGCGCTCGAGCAGGGCGAGGACGCGCTGGTGCTCGCCACGGGCATGGCCGCGATCACCACCGCGCTGCTCTCGCTGGCGCAGGCCGGCGACGAGGTGCTGGCCAGCGCGTCGCTGTACGGCGGCACGGGACGCCTCCTGCAAGAGGTAATGCCCCGGTTCGGGATCGCCACCCGCGCGATCCCGGTCGGCGACCTGCCGCGGCTGGGCGAGGTGGCTTCGCCGCGCGCGCGGGCGGTGATCCTGGAGAGCCCCACGAACCCGGACGTCGAGGTCGTGGACGTGGCGGCGGTGTGCGCGGCGGCGCACGACCGCGGGCTCGCGGTGATCGTGGACAACACGTTCGCCACGCCCGTGCTGCAGCAGCCGCTGCGCCTGGGGGCCGACCTCGTGATGCACAGCGTCACCAAGGCGCTGGGCGGCCACAGCGACCTGCTCGGAGGCGCGCTGGTGGGATCGCGCGAGCGCATCGAGCGCGCCCGCTCCCTGCTGAAGGTGCTGGGCGGCTGCCTGGACCCGCACGCGGCGTACCTGGCCCTGCGGGGGATCAAGACGCTGCACCTGCGGGTGCAGCGGCAGTGCGAGAACGCGCAGGCGCTGGCCGAGCACCTGCAGTCGCATCCGAAGGTCGCGCGCGTCGCGTATCCGGGCCTGCCCTCCCATCCCGCGCACGCGACCGCGCGCCGGCAGATGAGCGCGTTCGGCGGGATCGTGGCCTTCGCGCTCCACGGCGGCCTGCCCGCGGCCGAGCGGTTCTACGACGGGCTGCGCCTGATCGCGCGGGCGGTGAGCCTGGGTGGGGTGGAGACCCTGGTCAGCCTGCCCGTCCACGGCTCGCATCACATGGTCTCGGACCAGCAGCGCGCGGCGGCCGGCTTCGATCCCGGCACGGTGCGCTTGTCGCTCGGGGTCGAGGACGCGGCCGACCTGATCGACGACGTGGACCAGGCCCTTTCCAAGGTGTGACCAGGTGCCGGTACGCGGGCCCTACGACACGTTCCTGACCCTGGTCCTGCTGGCGCTGGGGATCTACTTCTCCGTGCTCGTGGCCAAGAGCCTGTCCGGGTATCTCCTCTTCCGCCGCATCCGGAGCACGGCGCTGGTCACCTGGCCGGTGCGCCGGCCCGGCCATTTCCCGTTCCTGCTCGCGCTCGGCTTCGTGAGTGCGGGCGTGGCGGTGCTCAACAGCTACCTGCAGCGCCCGTTCCACCACGTCTACAGCCAGGGCGTGATGGCCGCCTACTTCGTGCTGTTCGTCCCGCTCTCCACGCGCATCCAGCGCGGCTTCTACCGTGACGGCGTGTGGGCGGACACGGGCTTCCTGCCCTACGGGAAGATCGCGCGCCTGGCCTTCGTGGAACGGCCGGAGATCGTGCTGGTGATGGTTCCGCGCAGCCGTTCGGGCGCGCTGCGCCTGCCGGTGCCGCCGAACGAATACGGCGCCGTGCGCCGCGTGCTCGAGGACAAGATCCGCGAGCGCGCGGTGAACATGGAGCAGGCGATCCTCGGCCTGTAGGCGGGCCTGCGGGTCAGGCCGCGCGCGTCGACGCGCGGGCCTTGCCGCGCCGCTTCCGGGTCCGGCCTCTGCCCCCTTCGCTCTCTTCGCATTTCTCGAGCAGCTCCAGGTCGTTCATGGGCACGATCGCGGCCAGATCCTTGCCGCGCCGGCTGACCACGATGCGGTGCCGCCCGTAGGCGACCTGGTTGATCGCGTGCGCAAACTGCTGTCGGGCCCGGGTGGCGTCCATTTTCTTCATGCTGCGCCCTCGCTGCGGAGCTAGCAAGAAGCATGCCCTCCGCCGGCGCCGGTCGAGGGGGAATTCGGTCGGAGCCCGGGACGCCGTGGGCGCGGGAACTGTACAGTACGTACAGCTGGTGCGCCGCCGCCCCCGTTTGGCCGCGGCGCCCGTTCCCTCGACACGTACGACGAGTGCCTCGGCTCGGAGGACCGGTCGCGTCTTGCGCGTGCTGATCGACGGATTCGGCGTCACGGACCGGATGAGGAGCTCCCTGGCTTCGGTCGTCGCGGCGGCGCTCGACGCCCGCCCCGACCACGAGAACCTCTCGGTCGTCCTGACGCGGCTGCTC
>DATBIZ010000711.1:0-20411 GCA_036556645.1 Vicinamibacteria bacterium
CGGCTCGGCGTGACCTACCAGCGCCTGGACGTGATGAAACCGATCCTGCTCCGCCTGTCCCGCAAGGTGGACCCCGAGGAACTGTTCCCGGGCCGCGAGTTTCCACTCAGGTGACGTTCAATCCGCTTCCGGGGTGGAGCACGGAACGAGGTCGAACCTCCCGCCCACTGCTCGCACCTGGAACAGCGCGTCGAAGCCTTCGGCCATCGTCGGCGGCTGGAGGCGTTTGCGGCTGACGAAGATGGCCACGTCCGGGACGCGGGCCTTGCCCTCGCGGGCGCGGTTGCGGCGCAGGCACTCGCGCACGTCGGCCTCGAGCGCGTAGCCGACGACCCTGGCGCCGCGCGCGCGGGCGGCGGCGATCAGCGGCGCGCGGTCGGCGGCGCTCGCGTTCACGTTGTCCACCGCCACGCTGCGGCCCGCGGCGAGCGCGTCCGCGATCATCTCGAGCTGGCGCGCGTCGCGCCGGGACGTGCTCTTCATCAGGTCCTTGCTCACGTGGACGTGCCCGGCCAGGCGCTCCCGGACGAAGGTGGTCTTCCCGGAGCCGGGCAGGCCGACCAGGATCGCCAGCTCCGGAGCCGCGGCCGGGGGCCGTTCCCCGGTCATTCGTCCTCGCGCAGGACCCGCCGGTAGACGTCGCGGGCGGGCAGGCCCAGCGCGCGCGCGGTCTCCTTCACGGCCTGGCGCCGCGTCCGGCCCTCCGCCACGAGCCGCGCGAAGAGCGCCTCCGGCTCTTCGGACGCGGGCGCAGCCTCCGCCGCGCCGGCGACCACCAGCACGATCTCGCCGCGGGTGGCGCCCCGCTCCTCCAGGCGCGTGCGCAGCTCGGACAGGCGCCCACGCCGATACTCCTCGTGCACCTTGGTGGCCTCGCGGCAGAGGAAGGCCTCGCGGTCGCCGAGCAGCTCCTCCGCGTCGGCGAGAAGGGCCGTGACGCGCACCGGCGACTCGTAGAGCACGAGCGTCTCGCGCGCGCCGCCGAGCGCGCGCAGGGCCTCGCGCCGCGCGGCGCTCTTCGCGGGCAGGAAGCCGACGAACAGGAACCGGTCCGTGGGCAGGCCGGACACCGACAGCGCGGCCACCGCCGCGCTCGGTCCCGGCACGGGCACCACGGGCAGGCCCTCGGCACGGGCGTCGCGGACGAGGCGATAGCCGGGATCGGAGATCCCGGGCGTGCCCGCGTCGGAGACGAGCGCCACGTCGCGTCCGGCGCGCAGCGCCTCCAGGATGCGCGCGCCCTTCCAGCGCTCGTTGTGCTCGAAGTACGAGGTGGTCGGCGTGGAGATGCCGTGGGCGCGCAGCAGGACGGCGGTGCGGCGGGTGTCTTCGCAGGCCACCAGCGCGACCTCGCGCAGCACGCGCACGGCGCGGAGCGTGACGTCCTCCAGGTTCCCCAGCGGCGTCGCGACCACGTAGAGGGTTCCCGGCGGGTTCGGCGTGCCTGCTACCATCGCGCGGATATGGACGTGCGCGCGGCGGCCGACGACCGCTCCCCCGGCCGCGGGCAGGCCCGGGCGTACGCCGCGCTCGCGGGCTGGGTGCTCGCGGTGGACGCGTGGTTCGCGGGGCCCCTGCTCGGCGGCCGCGTGCCGCCCGCGGCCGGGGCCGCGCTGCTCGCGGTGCTGCTGGCGTGGGCGCTCGCGCGCCGCGCGCGGCGGCGGGGGCCGCGCGAGAAGACGTTCGCCTGGGCGGTGGCGGGCATGCTGCTGCTGGCGACGCTGGTGCGCCTGCCCGCGCTCCGCGCGCCGGGCAGCCTGGTGTCGTCCGACAGCGCCGTGGCCGGCATCATCGCACAGGAGCTGCGCGAGGGTCAGGCGCGCGCGCCGATCTACGCCCCCGGATTCCCGTACGAGGGCACGCTGAAGCCGCACCTGACCGCGCTCCTCGGGGCGGCGCTGCCCTTCGCTTCGACGCCGGCCCTCTACACGCTGACGTCGCACCTGCTGTTCCTGCTCTGGATCGGCGCGGCGATGGCGCTCGCGCGCCGCCTGGGCGGCCTGCCGGCCGCGCTCGCCGCCGGCGCGTTCCTGGCCGTGAGCCCGCGCTTCCTGGCCGCGTTCTCGCTGAACAACGTCGGCCAGTACCCGGAGGTCAACGCGATGGGCGCGCTGGCGCTCGCCCTCCTGGCCACGGGGGCGGGGCCGCTCGCTGCCGGCTTCGTGGTGGGGCTCGCGCTCTGGCAGCAGCTCGTCGCGGTGTATTTCCTGGCGGTCCTGGCCGCGGCGGTCGCGGTCACGTCCAGGTGGCGCCGGCCGGCCGCCCTCGCGGGCACGCTGGCCGGGCTCGCCGCGGGCAGCTATCCGATCTGGGTGTGGAACACCGCGAACGGCTGGGCCACCTTCGACTTCTTCCGGCGCGGCGGGAAGAACCCCCTCGAGCGCATCGCGGGCGTCCCCGAGCGGCTGGAGCGCACGGCCGCGGTCAGCTTCCCGAAGCTGTTCGGCCTCACGGACCTCGGCGTCCCCCAGGCGGCCGCCGTCCTTCTCGGGCTGGTGCTGCCCGCGCTCGTGCTCGCCATGGGCTGGGCGCGGCGGCGCGAGATCGCGCGCGAGCGGGGCCGCAGCGCCGCTTTCCTCGCGGTGGTGCTGTTCGCGGTGACGCTCGGGGTGTTCGTGGTCTCGAAGTTCAGCCACCGGGGCGTGCAGCGGCCGCGCTACCTGATCCCGCTCTACACGCCGGTCGCGCTCGCGGTCGGGTGGTCCGCGGCCGCGCTGGCGCGGCGGTCGCCGCCCGCCGCCATCGCCGCGGTGGGCGCGCTGCTGGCCGCGAACGCGGCCGGCCTGGCGCCGTGGCTGCGCGCGCGCGCCGACGCCGAGGCGCGCGACGAGGCGTTCCTCGGCCGGCTGGCGCAGCTCGGCGTGCGCACCGGGTACAGCGGCTTCTGGGTGGGCCCGAAGTACTCGTTCCTCTCCGACGGCGCGGTCGTGCTCTCGGGGGAGCTCGGCCCCGAGGTCTCCTGGGTCCACGCGCGCCATGCCGCCCAGGTGTCCGAGCGTGGGCCCGACGCGCTCGTGGTGAAGACGGGGCGGCTGGCCGAGGCGCTGGCGGCGCGGCTGCGCGAGAAGGGCATCGCGCACCGCCGGGACGAGGTGGCCGGCCAGGCCGTTTTCCACGCCTTTTCGCGCCGCGTCACGCTCGACGACGTCTCCGGCTACGACAGTGTCATTCCGGCCGCCGGATCGGGCGATGCGCCCGAGGCGGCTGTCGGGGAAGAGCCCGACACAACTTCTTGATATAGTTCCAGTTATCGTATCGCCGGGCACCGGCCTCCGGCGCCCGCGCACCCGCCGCGTCCCCGTATGTTCAAGCAGTACAATAGTATTCGCTTGACACTGTTCGAGAGCATGACCTAGCATCCTGCGCATTCCGCGCAAGATGACTCATCGATTTCACAAAACCAGATAGTCAGGGGGTGTAAGTTTTTTGGCCGAGATCAAGGTCCAGGAGGGCGAGTCGATCGAGAACGCCCTTCGCCGTTTCAAGCGGAAGGTGCAGCAGGAAGACATCATCAAGGACATCAAGAAGCACAGCTTCTACTTGAAGCCGGGCGACAAGCGGCGAGCCAAGCAGGCGCTCGCGCGCAAGCGCAACCGGAAGAAGATCCGTCGCGAGGCGGAGTGACGTGGCCGGGGCGTTCGTAGGTCGTGGGGACTGGGGGACGCGCGGCGTCCCCCAGGCTGCCGAGGGCCAGGGGGTGCGGAGCACCCCCTCATACAAGGAGCGCGCGCGGGAGCCTCTTTCGCGCGAGGGCGATACGCCATGGAGTACCGAGACAAGTCGCTGGTTTGCGTCGAGTGTCACCAGCCGTTCGTGTGGACCGCGGGCGAGCAGCTCTTCTACGCGGACAAGAACTTCAAGAACGAGCCGAAGCGCTGCAAGGACTGCAAGAGCAAGCGCAACGCGCGGCTGACCCAGAGCCCGCGCGAGCGCGTCGAGACGAGCGCGACCTGCTCGCAGTGCGGGAAGGAAACCACGGTGCCGTTCAAGCCGACGCAGGGCCGGCCGGTCTACTGCAAGGAGTGCTTCCAGGCGCGCAAGAGCGCAGCGATCTGATCCCCGCCGTCGCCTGACCTCTCGCCAGGGCCTTCCCGGGTCGCGCCCTTGTGCGCGCAGGTGTTTGTCCCACGGCCACGCAAGTCCCCCCCGCGCCGCGCGCCTGCGTTGACAGCTTCCAAATGCGTGTGTTAACGTCCTCGCTTCCTGTCACTCAACTGCAGCGTCTGCGGAGAAGACTGCCATGAAGATCGTCGAGCGCCAGGTCGGTGACGTCATCGTGCTGGACCTGCACGGCAAGATCCTGATCGGCGAAGGGGACGACGCCCTGCGCGACGCGGTCACCCGGCTGGTGGACTCCGGGAAGACGAAGATCCTGCTCAACCTCGCCGACGTGCCGTACGTGGACTCGGCCGGCCTGGGCGAGATCGTGCGCTGCTACACCACGGTCAGCCGCAAGGGTGGCCGCCTGAAGCTGCTCAACCTGACCAAGAAGATCCAGGACCTGCTCGCCATCACCAAGCTCCTGACGGTGTTCGAGACCTACGACTCCGAAGACGAAGCCGTCCGCAGCTTCTAGCGTCCCCGCCCCGCGCCCGGCCCACCCCGGCGAGCCGCCGCCGGGCGCCCGTGGCCTGGCCGCGACCGCGCGCGCGATCGCGGTCTCGCTGCGCCCCCACCAGTGGACGAAGAACCTGGTCGTCTTCGCCGCGCTCGGCTTCTCGATGCACCTGTTCGAGGCGGGGCCGGTCCGGCGCGCCACCCTGGCCTTCGTGCTCTTCTGCGGGCTCTCCGGCGCGGTGTACCTGCTCAACGACCTCGCCGACCTCGAGCGCGACCGGCGCCACCCGGTCAAGCGCCTGCGGCCGCTGGCCAGCGGCGCGCTCGCGCCGCGCACGGCGGGCATCGTGGCCACGGTGCTCGCCTTCTCCTGCCTGGGGCTCTCCTTCCTGCTCGGGCGGCTCTTCGCCGGGTGCGCGTTCGTCTACCTCGCGCTGAACCTCCTGTATTCGTTCCGGCTGAAGGAGGTCGTGATCGTGGACGTGCTCTGCATCAGCCTGGGCTTCGTGATCCGAGCGGTGGCCGGCGCCTTCGCGGTGCGCGTGGCCATCAGCGACTGGCTGGTGATCTGCACGATCCTGCTCGCGCTGTTCCTGTCGCTCGCCAAGCGGCGGCACGAGCTGACCACCCTGAGCCACGAGGCGTCCGGCCACCGGAAGATCCTGGCCGAATACAGCCCCTACCTGCTCGACCAGATGATCAACGTGGTCACCGCCTCCAGCCTGATCGCCTACGCCGTCTACACCACGGCGGCGGAGACGCGCGAGAAGTTCCAGACCGACCGGCTGTCCTGGACCATCCCTTTCGTGCTGTACGGGATCTTCCGCTATCTTTACCTCGTGCATCAGAAGGAGAAGGGCGGCAGCCCCACCGACGTGCTGCTCACCGACCGCCCGCTGCTCGGCGCGGTGGCCCTGTGGGCGGCGGCCGTGGTGCTGATCATCTACACCGCCGGCGGGGTGCCGGTGCCGCTGGGCCGGTGACCGGGCCACGGTGAGCGTCCGCATCGGCGCGCCCGGCGTGGACGTGGACGAGCTGATGCGCCAGGTCCGCGAGACGATCGCGGAGAAGAAGCGCGCGCTCTACACCGACGACGAGCTGCGGGAGATCGCGGAGCGGCCGCTGGAGCCGGTCCTCGACCCGCACGACTTCCGCAGCGGGCTGCTCGAGGAGCTGCGGCAGGGGGCCGCGCGGTGGAACTACGCCTTCGGCCCGGACACCCTCTACCGCAGCAGCCGCGGCGCGGTGGGGCGCGCGCTGGCCGCGGTGCGCGCCGCGCTGCGGCCGGTGCAGAAGCTCTTCTGGAACCCCACCCCGATGATCTCCGCGCTGTCGCGGCAGAGCGACCTCAACGCCACCTACGTGCACCTGCTGCACAACCTCTCCCTCGCGGTGACGCGGCAGAGCCTGGAGATCCACGACCTGAAGAACCGGCTGCTGCAGCTCCAGGGCCGCCTCGACCTGCAGGCGCGGCGCGAGAAGGCGCTCGAGTCGCTGCTGGCCGAGCAGGGGAAGGCCGCGCCGGGCGGGGAGGCGGGCGGGGCGGGTTGAGCCCCCGCCCCGCGCGCGTCCACCAGCTCCTGGCCGCGCTGGCCTACGGCGACGCGATCGGGGACGAGGCGCTGGCCATCCAGCGGCACCTGCGCGCGGCCGGCCTGGCCTCGGACATCTTCGCGGAGCGGGTCCACCCGCGCATGGCGCACCTGGCGCGGCCGCTCTGGCAGTACCCCGAGGTGTCCTCTCCGGACACCGTGTGCGTGTACCACTTCTCGATCGGCAGCGCGGCGGGGCGGATGATCTACCACGCGCCGGACCGGCTGGTGGCGATCTACCACAACATCACCCCGGCCCGGTTCTTCCTCGGGTTCCACCCCCACCTGGTCGGCCTCACGCACCACGGCCGGCGGGAGCTGTCCGCCTTCGCGCCGCGCACGGAGCTGGCGCTCGGCGACAGCGAGTACAACCGGCGCGAGCTGGAGGCGGCCGGGTTCCGGCGGACGGCGGTGCTGCCGATCGTGCTCGACCTCGCGCGCTACCGCCAGCCGCCCTCGCCGGTGACGCGCCGGCTGTTCGCGGACGGCCGCACCAACGTGCTGTTCGTGGGCCGCATCATCCCCAACAAGCGGATCGAGGACCTGGTCGCCGCCTTCGCCGCCTACCGGCGGCGCGAGCCGCGGAGCCGGCTCCTGCTCGTCGGCGACTACCGCGGCCACGAGCGCTACTACGCCCGGCTGCGCGAGCGCGCGGTCGCGCTCGGCCTCTCGCTGGCCGACGACGTGGTGTTCACCGGCCACCTCGAGCACGACGACCTGCTCGCGTGCTACGCGGCCTCGCACCTCTTCCTCTGCCTCTCCGAGCACGAGGGCTTCTGCGTGCCCCTCCTCGAGGCCATGGTGTTCGGCCTGCCCGTCGTCGCCTGCGACGCGGGCGCGGTGCGCGAGACGCTCGGCGGGGCGGGGGTGCTGCTCGAGGACCGGGACCCCGAGACGGTGGCGGAGGTGCTCGCGCGCCTGCGGCCGGACGGCGAGCTCCGGCGCGCGGTGCTGGCGGGCCAGGGCCGCGCGCTCGCCGCCCTCGAGCGCACCGACTTCGGGGCGCTCGTGCGCGAGCGCCTGGCGCCCGTGCTGGACGCCGCGTGAGGGTGGACCAGTGGGTGCCCGCGCTGCACCGCGGCGACGCGATCGGGGACAGCGCGCGCCTGATGCGCGACGCGTTCCGCCGGTGGGGGCACCAGGCGGACGTGTACGCGCTGCAGCTCGACGACGACCTGCAGGGCGACGGCCGGCGGTGGAGCGAGTGGCGCGCGGGAGGCCCCGGCGACGTCGTGATCCTGCACTACGCTCTGCCGTCGCCGCTGACCGCCGCCCTCCGCGCCCACCGCGGCCGCCGGGTGATGCTGCACCACAACATCACGCCGCCGGAGTTCTTCCTGGGCTACGACGCGGAGATGGTCCGCATCTGCGCGATAGGGCGCGAGGAGTGGAGGCAGCTCCGGGGCGAGGTGGACCTGGCGCTCGCGGACAGCGAGTGGAGCCGGCGCGAGCTGGAGGAGGCGGGCTTCGCGCGCACCGGGGTGCTGCCGATCTTCCTCGACTTCGCGCGCTACCGGGAGGCCCCGGCGGCGCCGCTGCTGCGCCTGCTCGACGACGGGCGCACCAACCTGCTGTTCGTGGGCCGGCTGACGCCGAACAAGCGGCAGGAGGACCTCCTCCGGCTCGCCGCCTACTGGAAGCGCTTCATCTCGCCGGACGTCCGCCTGGTGCTGGTGGGCAAGCCGCCGCGCCGGCGCGCGTACCTCGACGCGCTGCAGTCGTACGCGCGCGACGAGGGCTTCACGCCCTGGGAGGTGCTGCTCACCGGCCACCTCGCGCACGACGAGCTGCTGGCCTGCTACCGCTCCGCCTCGCTCTTCGTCTCGATGAGCGAGCACGAGGGCTTCGGGGTCCCGCTGGTCGAGTCCATGCTGATGCGCGTGCCGATCGTGGCCTACGCCACCACCGCGGTCGCCGACACCCTCGGCGACGCGGGCGTGCAGTTCAGCGGGAAGGCCTATCCGGAGATGGCCGAGGTCGGCTACCGCCTGACCACCGACTCCCGGCTGCGGGAGGCGGTGCTGGCGGGGCAGGACGCGCGGCTGCGGCACTTCGCGCCGGAGGCGGTGGAGGCGCGGCTGCGCGCGCACCTCGACGCGCTGTGAACGGCGAGCTGGCCTTCGTGATCCAACGCTACGGCGCGGAGGTGACCGGAGGGTCGGAGACGCTGGCGCGGGCGCTCGGCGACCGGCTGGGCGCGGAGCGGCCGATCACCGTCTTCACCACCTGCGCGCGCGATTACGTGACCTGGCGCAACGAGCTGCCGGCGGGCACGGAGACGGACGGGCCGGTGACGGTGCGGCGCTTCGCGGTCGAGGAGGAGCGCGACCTCGACGCGTTCAACCGCTTCTCGGAGACGCTGTACGGCCGGGCCCACACCGACGAGGACGAGCGGGCGTGGCTGCGGCGGCAGGGCCCCTACGTGCCGGAGCTGGTGCGCGCGCTGGGCGCGGAGCGCGGCCGGTTCGACGCGGTCGTGTTCTTCACCTACCTCTACTACCCGACCTGCGAGGGCCTGCGGGCGGCCCCGGAGCGGTCGCTGCTGGTGCCGACCTGCCACGACGAGCCGCCGCTGCGGTTCCACCTCTACGACGAGGTGTTCGCGCGGCCGCGCGGCTTCGCCTTCCTCACCGCCCCCGAGGAGGCGCTGGTGCGGGGCCGCTTCGCCGTGGGCGCGCGGCCGGCGCGCGTGGCGGGCATGGGCGTGGAGGAGGGGCCGGCCCCGGACGTGGACGCCTTCCGGGCGCGCCACCGCGTGGACGGCCGCTACGTCGCGTACGCCGGCCGCATCGACGCGGGGAAGGGCTGCCAGGACATGGTCGCCTGGTTCCAGGATTACCGCCGCCAGCGGCACCGCGCGGTCGAGCTGCTGCTGATGGGACGCCTCGCCCTGCCCGAGCCGCTCGGCGAGGGCGTGCGGTATCTGGGCTACCTGCCCGACGAGGAGAAGCGCGCGGCGCTCGCCGGCGCCGACGTCGTGCTCTGCCCGAGCCCGTACGAGAGCCTCTCGATCGTGCTGCTCGAGGGCTTCGCGCTCGGGCGTCCCGCGCTGGTCAACGCGCGCTCGCCGGTGCTGCTCGACCACTGCCGCCGCGCCAACGCCGGCCTCTTCTACGAGGACGCCGACGAGTTCGGGGAGGCGCTCGACGTGCTCCTCCGCGACGCGCCGCTGCGCCGCGCCCTGGGCGAGAACGGTCGTGCCTACGTGAAGGCCGAATACGCCTGGGACGCGGTGCTCGCGCGCTACCGAGCCCTGCTCGAAGCGGTCGCGCGTGCCGGGTAGCGCGGGACGGATCCGGTCTTCGGTCTAGGGCTGGGCGGTGAGGCTGCCCGCGAAGTAGGACGTCTCCTCGTCGATCGTGCGCGTGTCGGGGTCCAGGCGGATCACGGCCGGGTAGCCGAGCACGAGGTCGTATTGCACGTCGAGCCAGTCCACCGGCCGCTCGATCGCCGACTCCACCACCGCGAACAGGTCCTCGACCGTCGGCGTCGGCCGCCCGGCCGCCGGCGCCGCCGGCCGGCCCGAGGACGGGTCGAGCACCGCGGTCACCCGTCCGTCGCGCACGTGGACCTCCACCGCCGCGGCCAGCGTCGCCGGACAGAAGCAGAGGTACTGGAACCGGTAGCGGTAGCTCGCGGGCCCCTGGGTGGTCCATCGGCGGCGGGCGACGGTGAGCTCCGCGCGCTGGCCGCGGATCTGGCTGGGGGAGAGCGACCCGTCGCACGACGCGACCGCGACCGCGGCCGCCGCCGCGAGCAGGGCGCCGACGACGGCACGCAGCGGCGGCCGGGCGCGCACAGCCGATACTACCGCGGGCGATCTCCGGGAAACGCGCCTAGCGCCGCGTGGACTCCAGCGCGCGGTCGGGGCCGGTGCCGCCCACCACGCGCTTGGCCAGCCGGTCGCGCAGCGGCTGGCTGGGGTCCGCCACGCCGTTGATCAGGGCCAGCGTCTGCACGCTGACCGACGACGGGTAGCGCCGCGCGAACTCGGCCACGGTCATGCCCACGGGCACGTTCACCACCGCCAGGCGCGCGGGCTGCACGTCCAGGACGCGCCGGTCGGTCACGCGGTCGAAGCTGCCGATGGCGCGGTTCACCGTCGCCTCGTGCCGCCCCCAGCGCTGCATCGGCGCGTAGCCGAGGACCTGGTAGACGCGGCCGTCGAGCTCGACGAACGCGGCGATGCCCTGCAGGTTTCCCTGCTGGGTGGCGGCGGCGAACTGGTAGGCCTGCGCGCGGTTGCCGTTGACGTCGCCGCGCCAGGCCTGCCCGCGCTGGATGCCCTGCTGGGAGAAGAACTGCTGCGCGGCCGTCGCCGCGGACTCGCCGCCGGCCATCGTGATCACCACCAGCCCGTCCTGCTCGGGGCTCATCGCGGCCACGGCCTGCTTCTGGTTGCTCGTCTGCCAGCCGGACGGGAACTCGAACCGGAAGCGCAGCTCGGGGTGGTAGAACACGTTCCGCTCGAAGAACCCCTCCCGCGGGTTGGCGCCGAACATGATCCCGTCGAGCCGGCGCAGGTACTCGTCGCGGTCCACGGTGCCGCCGGCGGGCGCGCCCAGCTCCTGGATCAGCTGCGCGATGCGCTCCCGGCGGTTCTCCGGCGCCGGGTGCGTGGAGAGCCACTCCGGCACGCGGCCGCGCTGGCCGCCTTCGGCGTTGCCGACGCGCTCGAGCGTGGTGAACACCTCGGCCATCGGCCGCGGGTCGTAGCCGGCGCGCGTGACGTAGCGCAGGCCGAGCGCATCGGCCTCGCGCTCGTGGTCACGGCCGTACTTCAGGAAGAGCAGCCCCATCCCGACCTCGGCCAGGCTGCCGTAGTTCCGCAGCTCGGGCCGCAGGATCATCCCGAGCACCATCCCCACGTTGGCGAGCTGCTGCTTGCTGAGCTGGCTCGCGGTGTGCCGCGCGGTGACGTGGCCGATCTCGTGGCCCATCACCGCGGCCAGCTCCGCTTCGGAGTTCAGGTAGCCGAGCAGCCCGCGCGTCACGTAGTTGTACCCGCCGGGCAGCGCCATCGCGTTGACCGACGGGTCGTCGAGGATGCGGAACTGCCAGCGCAGGTTCGGGCGCTCCGACTGCGAGGCCAGCGTGGTGCCGAGCCGCTGCACGTAGCTCTCGAGGTCGGGGTCGCGGTAGACGCCGACCGCGGCGGAGATCTCCTGATCGGCCTGCTGGCCCATCTGGATCTCCTGCTCCTCGCTGATCAGCGAGAGCTGGCGCCGTCCGGTGGCGGGGTTGGTGGCGCACGCCGGCAGCGCCACCGCGAGCAGCACCGCGGCGGCGCGGCGCGACGCCGAACCCGCGCGCATCGCCGTCAGCACTGGCCCTTCGACGGTCGCACGTCGAGGCCCTCCCGGAACTGGGCACCGTGCTGCTCGGGGCTCAGGCAGAAGCAGTCCCGGGCGTAGGCATAGGGCCCGCCGGCGCGGTGCGCCTCGGCCCACGACGCGCTCGCCGCCGCGCACAGGCTGGTCGCGAGCGAGCGCTTCACGCGCGACACCGGGCGTCGCGGGCTCCCGCCGTGGTCGTGCGAGAGGCCGTCGCTGATGATGGGGACCTTCATGGCATCGCCTCCCGCCAGGGGCCAAGCAGGATGCGTGCCATGTGTCCGGGGCCGCGGTTCGGCGGCTTTCCGTGGCCTCGAAGGCTCGACTGCCGCCACGGTTTGAACGTGGTTGTAAAGCTTTCGCGCCCCTATTCGTCCGCGTCGTGCGCCGGCGCGGTGCCGGCGCCGATGACCTGTTGGAGCGGCACCCGCCGCGAGAACGCATGGAACACGGGCACCGGGTCGCGGTCGAGTCGGAACGACACGCCGAGCCCGCGCAGCGTCCGCGCGAAAGCGTCGGCGTCGTCCTCCGGGCGCAGCACGTACGCGTCCGGCCCCGCGGCCTCGACCAGCCGCCGATGGCGGTCCGACTCGTAGGCGGGGGTGGGGCCGAGCCCCGGCGAGAGCACGATCTGCTCCGCGGTGAACATCGTGACGGGGGCGGAGATCGAGAAGTCCGCATAACCGGTGCGGATGCCCTTCTCCCGCAGCGAACGCACGAGCCGGGCGTACTGCTCTGCGATGCGGCCGCCGTCGCGGAGGCGCGGCAGCGTCCCGGCCACGTGGAGGGCGAGCAGGCCGGCGATCACCACCGTGCCCGGTGCGCGCGCGCGCCGCCACGACCACGCGAGCGCGACGCCGAGGTGCACCGCGGTCGCGCCGGCGACCGGCAGCAGGTAGCGGGGCCGCCAGTACACGCGGCCCGACGCGATGGCCCAGAAGAGGGCGAGGCACGCGGCCATCAGCAGCGGCGCGAGCAGGTCGGCGCCGGAGCGGCCCTCGCGGAGCGCACGCCACGCCGGCCGCCCGCGCACCGCGGCGTAGGCGGCGAGCGCCAACGGGATCAGCGCGACCGCGGCGGCGCGCACCGCCGGCACGTCCGCCCACGGATGGCCGGGGCTGAGCCCGGCCAGGATCGGAAACGAGATCGTGGCCGTGCGGCGGACCAGGTGCGGCAGCGCGTCCGCCTGCGCCCTCAGCTCGCCGGGATCGCGGCCGAGGATGTCCACCGACGCCCAGTCGTTCTGCGCGTTCCAGACGAGCACCGGGAGCGCGCCGAGCAGCGCGCCCGCCGGCACCAGCAGCGCCCAGGGGTCGCGCCAGGTGCGGGCGCGCAGGGCGAGCGCGCCCGCCACCGCGCCGGCGTAGGCCAGCGCCACCGGCTGCTGCCAGAACGCGGCGCCGAGCAGGGCGCCGATGCCCGCGTACGCCAGCCGGGCCTCGCGGCCGGCCCGGCCGTCGTCGAGCACGCGCGCCGCGAGCACCAGCGCGAGCGACCCCAGCGCGAGCACGTCCATGTATTGGCCCACGCAGTTGAGCGAGAACACGGTGAGGAAGCGGGGGCCGAGCGCGAGGTAGAGCCCGGCGAACGCCGCGGCCGGCGGCCCGGCCAGCCGGCGGGCGAGCGCCATCGTGGCCGCCACGAACACGAGGTAGAGCAGCAGGCTCGACACCACCATCAGCCAGGAGAAGTCGCGGACGCCGGTGAGGAGCGCGAGCAGCGCGGCCAGGTGGCCCTTCAGCGTGCCCTGGTAGTTCGCGCCCTCGGTGAAGACCGGCGCGGGCCGGCCGCCGTCGAGCAGGTGGATCGCCACGAACGCGCCATAGGCGCCGTCCCGGTTCACCCAGCCCCAGGGATGCACGAGCGCCGGCGCCCGGTAGGCGACGGCCAACGCCAGGCACACGAGGGTCTCGACGCGCGGCCGCGGCCGGCGCGGCGGATGTCCCGGCCGCGCGCGCGCGGCCAGCGCCGCCACCAGCGCGGCCGCCAGCAGCGCCACGGCCGCGGTGGAGCGGCTGGCGAACCAGGCGCAGGTGAGCGCCGCGGCCAGGGCCGCGACCGCCGTCTCGAGCGCGATCAGGCGTGTGGGCGCCGGCGCTCGTCCCGCCATCCCGCTCGGCGGCTCCGCTACCGGACCTGCTTGAGCTGCTCGAGCAGCGACTCGGTCGTGTGCGGGCCCTTCAGGATGGAGGCCGCGCGCGCGATCTGGCCGATCGCCTCTTCGACGGCCTCCGCGCCCGCGCCGCGCTCGATCTCGGCGCGTGCCTTCTGGTAGTGCTTGTTCACCACGCTCTCGCCGACCGCTCCGAGGATCCCCTTGCACACGTCGCGTACGCGGTTGAGGCGGCCGAGGACGTCGTTGGCCCCCGCCGCGGCGGGCGGGGCCGGCGCGTGCGCGGGCGGGGCGGCCGCGGACGCGGACGCGGGGGCGGCGACGGGTGCGGCCGCCGGCGGCGCCGCCGCGCGTGGGGCGGGCGGGGCGGCGGGGGCCGCGGCCTGTGGCCGGGCCGGCGCGGCTGCGGCCGGGCGGGCCGCGGGCTTCGCCGCGGAGGCGGGCGCCCGCAGGCGGATCAGCCCGGTCGCGATCAGCCCGTAGAGGATCTTCGCCGCGTCGAACGCGGACAGGTGCGCGGAGAACGCGATCGCCTTGACGCTGCGCTGGCCGTCGATCTTGGAGAGGATCAGCCACTCGCTCGTGCTGAGGTTGATCTGGCCCTCGCGGCCCTCCTGCACCACGAACTCCGGGATCATGTCCGTGGACGGCACCTTCTTGGAGAGCACCCGCCACTCGTCGAGGCGCCGCGCGGCCTCCATCAGCAGGTTGGTGTTGCTCTTCGAGATCGTCCGGTGCTCGGTGGGCACGCCGGGGTCGAAGCGGAACTCCCCCTGGCTCCAGATCGCGAGCGCGTAGACCGCCTCCTCGCCCGCCACGTCCTCCAGCTCCGCGTGCACGATCTTGCCGTCGTTCAGGTAGATCTGCCCCTTGAGCTGGCCGTCGGTCAGGTGGAACACGCCCGTCTTACCACTGACGCTGATCAACTGGATGATGTCGGGAAGGTGAAGCTCGGCCAGGGAGCCCTGGAAAGCCATGAGGACGAGCGAGGTTACAGGGGGGGTGCCCGTGTGTCAAATGTCACAGGGCATGCGGGAACGGAACGGTGACGGAACGGAATCGGGACGGTACCGGCGCCGGAACGGTACCGGTCCGCTCCGGTTCCGATTCCGTCCCGGTACCGGCACCGTTCCGGTTCCGTTCCGTCATAGCCCGTACGCGCGCGCATAGGCGCTATGCGCGCGCGCGCGGGTGGCTCGAGGCATGTCCTTGTCTTATCGGCGCCGCCGCGATGCGGCGCGGATGGTCCGGGGTTTGCTGGCAGGGCGGGCTTGACACCGCCCAACCACATTGCCCAGGATGGCCCGATCCCTGTGAAGACCCTCGCGATCCTGTTCCTCCTGCTCGTCGTCAACGGCGCCTACCTCGCGGCGCGCGACGACGCGAGCGCGTTCTACTTCGCCAACGTCGCGCTCCACCTGGTGCTGGGGCTCGCGCTGATCGTGCTCGGCGGGCGCGAGCTGTGGCGGCGGCGTCGCGGCCTGGCCGGCGCGCTGGCCGCGGGCTCGGCGCTGCTGCTGGCTTCGGGCGCGGCCGGCGTGGTGCTCATGGTCACCGGGGCGACGCGGCCGTGGCGCTGGCTGCTGGCGGGGCACGTGGTGCTGGCCGTGGCCGGCACCATCGCGGTCGCCGTCCATCTCGCGCTCCTCTCGCGGCGCCTGTCTGGTCCGCGGCGGCGCGAGGCGTCGCTCGCCGCGGCCGTGGCCGTGCTCGCGGTCGCCGCCGGGGCCGCGCTTGCGGCCTGGGACGAGCGGCAGGCCCCCCGGCGCGCGCGCATCGTGAACCCGGAGGCGCCGGCGAGCATGGACGGCGAGGGCTCGGGGCCGAGGAGCCCGTTCTTCCCCTCGTCCTCGCGCACGAACGTGGGCGGGACGATCCCGGCCAACTTCTTCATGACCAGCGCCGCCTGCGGCCGGTGCCACAAGGACATCTACGACCAGTGGAACTCGTCGGCGCACCACTTCTCCTCGTTCAACAACCAGTGGTACCGCAAGTCCGTCGAGTACATGCAGGACGTGGTCGGCACCCAGCCCTCGAAGTGGTGCGCGGGCTGCCACGACCACGCGGTGTTCTTCAACGGCCGCTTCGAGCGCCCGATCAAGGAGCAGATCGACACCCCCGAAGCGCAGGCCGGCCTGTCCTGCACCTCGTGCCACTCGATCGTCCACGTGGGCAGCACCATGGGGCAGGGCGATTTCACCATCGAGTACCCCCCGCTGCACGACCTGGCCGCCAGCGACCACAAGGCGCTCTCCTGGGCCCACGACTACCTGATCAACCTCGACCCCGAGCCCCACAAGAAGACGTTCATGAAGTCGTTCCACACGCTGCAGACGCCCGAGTTCTGCTCCTCGTGCCACAAGGTCCATCTCGACGTGCCCGTGAACTCCTATCGCTGGTTCCGCGGGTTCAACGACTACGACAACTGGCAGGCGTCCGGCGTGTCGGGAGAGGGCGCGCGCTCGTTCTACTACCCGGCGAAGCCGCAGAAGTGCGCCGACTGCCACATGCCGCTGGTGGCCTCGAACGATCCCGCGGCCAAGAACGGCAAGGTCAAGTCGCACCGCTTCCCGGCCGCGAACACCGCCGTGCCCTACGTGAACGGCGACGTGGAGCAGCTCAAGGTCGTGCAGGACTTCCTGCGCGACGGCCAGGTCTCGGTGGACGTGTTCGGGCTCGTCCGCGCGCCCGAGCGCGAGGCGTCCGCCCCCGCGTCGCACCCCGCCGGCGCCGCGGAGCCGCAACTGCACAGCACGTTCGCCCAGGGCGAGGAGGCGGGGAACCTGGCCGCGGCCCAGACCGTGATCGAGGAGCCGGTCGAGGTCCTCGCGCCGCTCGACCAGGTGTCGCCGGTGGTGCGCCGTGGCGAGTCGGTGCGCCTCGAGGTGGTGGTCCGCACGCGCAAGGTGGGCCACTTCTTCCCGGGCGGCACCGTGGACGCCTTCGACGTCTGGGTCGAGCTGGAGGCGCTCGACGACCAGGGGCGGGTCGTCTTCCACAGCGGCTCGGTCGAGGACTCCGGCAAGGGCCCGGTGGAGCCCGGCGCGCACTTCTACCGCGCCCTGCTCCTCGACGAGCGCGGCAACCCGATCAACAAGCGAAACGCCTGGATGGCGCGCTCGGTCGCCTACGTGCGGCTGATCCCGCCTGGCGCCGCCGACACCGTGCACTACCGCCTGCGCGTGCCCGCGGACGCCGGCGAGACGATCACCCTGCGCGCGAAGGTGAACTACCGGAAGTTCGCCTGGTGGAACACGCAGTGGGCGTTCGCGGGCGTGCCCGATCCCGGCAGCGCGCCCGACGCGCTGGGCAAGGCGCACGACAGCCGGCCGTGGCGCTTCACCGGCGACACCAGCCGCGTGTCCGGCGGGATCAAGGCGATCCCCGACATCCCCATCACGGTGATGGCCACCGCGGAGGCCACGCTGCGCGTGCTGCCCGCGGGGGCCGCGCTGCCCGAGCAGAAGCCCCGGCTCGACAAGTCGGTGCGCGAGCGCTGGAACGACTACGGCATCGGCCTGCTCCTGCAGGGGCACATCAAGGCCGCCGAGGACGCCTTCCTGAAGGTCACGCAGATGGATCCCGGCTACGCGGACGGCTGGGTGAACGTGGCGCGCGCGCGCATCCAGGAAGGCAACATGACCGCGGCGGAAGAGGTGCTGAAGAAGGCCCTCGAGCTCGACCCCGAGCTGGCCAAGACGCACTTCTTCCTGGCCAGCGCGATCAAGCCGATGGGCCGCTACGACGAGGCGCTCGCGCACCTGCGCACCGCCGCCGCGCAATACCCGCGCGACCGCGTGGTGCTGAACCAGCTCGGGCGCATCCTGTTCCTGAAGCGCCAGTACCCGGACGCGATCGCGGAGTTCCGTAAGGTGCTGGCCATCGACCCCGAGGACCTGCAGGCGCACTACAACCTGATGCTCTGCTACCAGGGCCTGCGCCAGCCGGACATGGCGCAGAAGCACCGCGTCCGCTACGAGCGCTTCAAGGCGGACGAGGCGTCGCAGGCGATCACCGGCCCCTACCGCCAGCTCCACCCGCACGACAACAACGAGCGGCAGCCGATCCACGAGCACCGTTCGGCGGCGCCGGCGTCCGCGCCGCCCCGCACCTACGAGACGCGCGCTCCCGTGCCACGACCGCACCGCGCCGGCAAAGACACCGAGGCCCGTCCGCGCTCCGATTGAGGACCATGGAACTCGACCTGAAGGCCCGTCCCGCCCGGGCGGCGGGATGGCTCGTCCTGGCCGGCGCCGTCGGCGCCGCCGCCGCCCCTGCCGCCACCGGCGTGCAGTTCACCGACGTGACCGCCGCCGCCGGCATCCGCTTCAAGCACGTGAGCGGCGCCGCGGGCAAGAAGTTCCTGCCCGAGACCATGGGCGCCGGCGTGGCCTTCCTCGACGCCGACGGCGACGGCCGGCAGGACCTGTTCCTGGTGAACTCGAAGAGCTGGACGCCGGCCGCGGGCCGCCGCTCGCTCTCCGCGCTCTACCGCAACAACGGCGACGGCACGTTCACGGATGTGACCCGCGCGGCGGGCCTCGCGGTCGAGGTGTACGGCCAGGGCGCCGCCGCCGCCGACTACGACAACGACGGGCGCACCGACCTGTACCTCACGGCGCTCGGCGGCAACAAGCTCTTCCGCAACCTCGGCGGCGGCAAGTTCGCGGACGTGACCGCCCGGGCCGGGGTGGGCGCGGGCGGGTTCTCCAGCAGCGCGCTCTGGTTCGACTCCGACAAGGACGGCCGGCTCGACCTGTACGTGACGCGCTACGTGGAGTGGACGCCGGAGAAGGACCTGTTCTGCACGCTCGACGGGCGGACCAAGTCCTATTGCACGCCGGAGAGCTACCGCGGCCAGAGCCCGATCCTGTATCGCGGCCGCGCCGACGGCACGTTCGAGGACGTGACCGCGAAGGCGGGCCTGCACAACCCGAAGGCGAAGGCGCTCGGCGTGGCCCTGCTCGACGAGAACATGGACGGCTGGCCCGACCTCTTCGTCGCCAACGACACCCAGCCCAACAACCTCTACCGCAACAACGGCAACGGCACCTTCACGGACGTGGCCACCACCGCGGGCGTGGCCTTCAGCGAGGCCGGCGTGGCCCGCGCCGGCATGGGGGTGGACGCCGCGGACTACGACCTGTCCGGCCGGCCCAGCATCGTGATCGGCAACTTCTCGAACGAGATGATGGCCCTCTACCACAACGAGGGCGGCGGGCTCTTCATCGACGAGGCGCCGACCAACGCGATCGGCCAGGCCTCGCTGCTCACGCTCGGCTTCGGCTGCTTCTTCTTCGACCACGACCTCGACGGCTGGCTCGACATCTTCGCCGCCAACGGCCACGTGGCCGACGACATCGAGCGCGTGCAGCCCAAGGTGCGCTACGCGCAGACGCCGCACCTGTTCCGCAACGTGGACGGCAAGCGGTTCGAGGCGGTCACCGGCCGCCTCGGCGCCGCGCTGCAGCGGCCGGTGGTGGGCCGGGGCGTGGCCTACGCGGACTACGACGGGGACGGCGACCTCGACCTGGCCCTGACCACGAACAACGGTCCGGCCTACCTGCTGCGCAACGAGGGCGGCAACCGCAACCGGTGGCTGCGCGTGCGGACCGTGGGGACGAAGTCGAACCGCGACGGCATCGGCGCGCGCGTCACGGTCACGCTGCCCGACGGCCGCAAGCCGTGGATGCTGGTCAAGACCGGTTCGAGCTACCTCTCCCAGAGCGAGCTGCCGCTGACCTTCGGCCTCGCACAGCACGCCAGGGCCACGCGCGTCGAGGTGGCCTGGCCCAGCGGCGCGACCGACGTGTTGACCGACGTCCCGGCCAACCAGGCGATCACGGTCACGGAAGGCAAGGGCCAGGCGCGGTGACGCGTCCCGGCTGGCGGCCCTGGGTGGCGCTCGCGGCCGTCGTCTGCGTCTCGTTCTCCGCGTCCTCCGCCCCCTCCGCGGTGGAACCCGCCCCGGAGGATGCCTACCGGGCCAACAACCTCGGCGTCGCGCTGCTCGAGCAGTTCGACTACCCGGCGGCGGTCGAGTCGTTCAAGCGCGCGGTGTCGCTCGACCCCGGCCTCGGCCTCGCGCGGCTGAACCTGGCCCTCGCGCTCTACAACGCCCGCGACCTCGAGGGAGCGCAGCGCGAGGCGCAGCTCGCCGCCCGGGCGCTGCCGGACAGGCCGCACCCTCATTACCTGCTCGGCCTGGTGGCCAAGGCCGAGAACCGCGCGGAGGACGCGATCGCCGCCTTCGAGCGCGTCGCAGGGATGGATGCGGCCGACGTGGGCGCCAACGTGAACCTCGGCCAGATGTACATGCAGGTCCGCCGCTATCCGGACGCGATGCGGGTGTTCCGCGCCGCGGTGGCGGCGGAGCCCTACAGCCAGACCGCGGTCTACAACCTCGGCATTGCGCTCACCCGCGCCGGCGAGCGCGCGGAGGGCGAGAAGGTGATGGACCGCTTCCGCGAGCTGCGCGACAGCGGCTACCGGACCGTGCTGGGCCAGAACTACCTCGAGCAGGGCCGCTACGCCGAGGCGCTCTCCTCGACCGGGGCCGAGGCCGACCTCGTCTCGCGCGAGACGCCCGCGGTGCGCTTCGTGGACGCGTCCTCCGAGCTGCCGGCCGAGCTGCGCGGCTCCACCGGCGACGGCCAGGTGACGCTCGCCGACCTCGACGGCGACGGCACGCTCGACCTCGTGACCGCGGGCACCGAGGGCCTGCGCGTCTGGCGCAACGCGGGCGGGCGTTTCGCGGCGGCGGCCACGGCGGCGCCGGGCCCGTTCCTGGCCGCGGTGGCCGGCGATTCCGACTAC
>DATBIZ010000712.1:0-7068 GCA_036556645.1 Vicinamibacteria bacterium
GGCGCCGCGCCCCGCCGAACCACACGGCGCCCAGCACGAGGAGCGCGCCTCCGACGATCCACCCCGTCTTCTCGTTCGGCGGCTGCACGCCGATCGCGAGCAACGCCAGGCACCCGAGCACGCTCAGCGCGGCGAGCGGGCGATACCAGCGGCCGAGGTCCCACGGCCCCATCACCGTCCACGTGCGCCCGTAGGCGAGCAGCCCGAGCGCGGTCGGCAGCACGTAGGAGAGGTAGAGCAGGATGGCGGCGGAGGCGGCCATGATCTCGTACACGGGGGTGTAGACCGTGGCCAGCGCGGCGGCCAGGGCGACGGTCCAGATCGCGACCGTCGGGGTCTTGTGCCGCTCCGAGACCTGGCGCAGCCGCCGCGACCGCGGCAGCAGGCCGTCGCGCGCGAACGCGTACGCGAGCCGGGAGGCCGAGGTGACCGCGGCCAGGCCGCACAGGTACTGGGCGATCGCGATGCCGGCGTAGATGAAGTACGCGAGCCCGCGCGGCAGCACGGTGCCCACGATCCAGCCGAAGCTGCTCACGCCCATCGCGGCCGCGCGGTCGAGGTCCGGCGCGGCCATCACGACCGCGCACAGCATCACCCACCCCGCCACCCCCGACACCAGCACCGCGCTCACGATGCCCCGCGGTACGCGGGTGGCGGCGCCGACCGTCTCCTCGGCGGTGTTGGCCGAGGCGTCGAAGCCGGTGATCGTGTAGGCGGGCAGCAGGAAGCTCAGCGCGAACAGCAGCGGCACGCTGCCCTCGGGCCAGACTCCCCCGCCGCGGGCGCCGCCGTAGTTGGAGAAGGTGACGAGCCACTCGGGGCGCAGCGCGGGCGCGAAGGCGAGCATGCCCGCGGTGAGCGTTAGCGCGACGGCCAGGATCCAGTAGCCGCTGAAGTCCGTGAGCCGAGTGGTGAGGCGGATGCCGAGGTGGTTGATCAGCGCCTGCGAGGCGCAGATCGCGAAGACGCCCACGATCGCCACCACCGCCTGCGCCGCGCTCGACCACTCCGCGCTGCGCAGGCCGACGAGCGGCCCCACGAAGTCCAGCGTGAAGCGCAGCGCGCCGAGGTTGATCGCGGAGAGCGCCGCCACCAGGCCGAGCAGGTTCAGCCACGCCGTGATCCAGCCCCAGCCCTTCCCGCCCAGGATCGAGGCCCAGTGGTAGAGGCCGCCCGAGGTCGGGAAGCTCGACGCCACCTGGCCCATGGTCGCCGCCACCGCGAGCGAGAAGAGGCAGACCAGGGGCCAGCCCAGCCCGAACGCGGCGCCGCCGACGCTGGAGAGGCCCTGGTGGAACGAGGTCACGCCGCCGGCCAGGATGCAGATGATGGACATCGAGATCGCGAAGTTCGAGAAGCCGCTCATCTTGCGCAGCAGCTCCTGCTTGTAGCCGAGGCTGCGCAGCGTGCGCTCGTCCTCGGCGATCACGTCCTTCTCGCGGCGCGCGTCGGTCATGGCGATTCCCTCGCAAGGACGGCGGCCACGCTGACGGGCCCGCCGCCCGGGTTCACGTCCGCGAGCCAGCCGGACGCGACGTGGATGGACCGGTTCGGGACCAGCGAACGAAACCGCTTCCGGTGCAGCAGGCGGCCGTCCTGGCGCACCTCGACCGCGCCTCGCCCGCCGAACGACGCCGCCCGCGTGACGAAGGCGGGGGGCCGCTCGCCGCCGCCGGCGATCAGTCCGGGCACGATCCAGAGGAGGGTGGGTCCGGTCTGCACGCGCACTTCGGCCGCGGGGCGCCAGCCGGCGCCGGGGTCCACGAGGTACCGCGCCATCGCCGCCCCACACGCCCTGCCCTCGACCGCGGCGTGGTCGGCGGCCTCGGCGCCGTGCAGCAGGTTGCCGGCCGCGAACACCCCCGTCGCCGAGGTCCGGAACGCGGTGTCCACGGCCGGGCCGCGGGTGACCGGATCCAGGGCCAGCCCCCGCAGGCGCGCCAGCTCGTGCTCGGGGATCCAGTCGCCGGTGAACACGACCGTGTCGCAGTCGATCCGTCGCGTGGCGCCGTCACGCGACGCGATCTCGACCGCTTCCACCCGTCCGCGGCCGACCACGCGCGTCACCTCGGAGCCGGCGAGCACGGGCACGCCGCGCGCGCCCGCGGCCAGCCAGCGCAGCGGCGCGTAGGTCTGGTGCCGCGGCCATTCCGTGACGACCGCCGCCACCTCGGTCCCGCTGGCCCGCAGCGTGTGCACCGCCGAGAAGCTCACGTGCTCGGCGCCGACCACCACCGCGCGCGCACCCGCCCGCTCGCCCGTGGCATGCACCAGGCGCTGGAGCGCGCCGGTGGTCAGCACGCCCGCGGGCCGATCGCCGGGCACCAGCCGCGCCGGCCGCGGGCGCTCGCGGCAGCCGGTGGCCAGCAGCACGGCGCGGCCGGAGAGGGGGAACAGGCCGCGCGGCGTGGTCACCTCGACCCGTCGGTCCGCGGTCCACCGGACCGCCGCGCTCTCGGTCCACACCTCCACGCGCGCGTCGTGGGCCAGGCGCGCCAGGCGGCGCGCGTACGCGGGGCCGCTGAGCACGCGCCGCTGGTCCGCCCAGCCGAAGCCGGGATGGCGGCAGTCACGCGGGATGCCGCCGGCCGAAGGCTCCCGGTCGAGGACCAGCACGCGCCCGGCACCGCGCCGGCGCAGCTCGACCGCCGCGGAGAGGCCGGCGGGGCCGCCGCCGATCACGAGCGCGTCCACGTCGGCCACGCTCACGCGAACGCCGCGGTGACCGCGGCGGCCGGCTGGCCGGTGGCGGCGGCCAGCATCGCGGTGATGCGGCCCAGGCAGTAGAAGCCCTGGCAGCGGCCCTGCAGGCAGCGCGTGCGGCGGCGGAGGCCGTCGAGGGTGCGCGCGGGGATCGCCGCCGCGAGGGCGTCGCGGATCTCGCCGGCGGTGACGCGCTCGCAGTGGCAGACCAGGCGCCCGTACTCCGCGTCCCCCGCGATGCGGGCGCCGTCCTGGAACGGGCGCGTCATCGCCTCGCCGATCGCCGGCATCCGGATCGGCCGGTACGACCGCTTGACCACCAGCGCGACCACGGTCGAGAGCCGCTCCTCCGCGTGCTCGGCGAGGGCCAGGGACGCGGAGACACCGGTGGACCGGATGCCGCCCAGGCACAGGTAGCGGTCGTCGGCGTCGAAGTGCACCTGGTAGTCGCCCGATCCCGTTGCCGCGCGCAGGCCCGCGTACGTGGCCGTGATCTCCTCGGCGGCCAGCGCGGGCAGGATCCGCCGGCCCCACCCGAGGAGCGAGGCGAGCCCCTCGCGCGTGGTGCCGCGATCGTCCTTGTCGTCGAGGTCCACCGCGGTGGGGCCGAGCAGCAGGTTGCCGAACACGGTGGGCGCGACCAGCACGCCTTTCGTGGTCTTCGTCGGCACGGGCAGGACCACGCGCGTGACCAGCTCGCGGGCCAGCTTGTCGTACACGATCAGCTCGCCGCGGCGCGGCCGCACCGTGAAGCGCGAGCGGCCGAAGAGCCCGTCCACGGTGTCCGCGTGGAGCCCGGCCGCATTCACCACGCAGCGCGCGTGCACGGCTTCGCGGCCGCACTCCAGCCGGTAGCCGGCCGGCGACCGCGACACGCCCGTCACGCGGCTGCGCAGGAGCAGCGTGACGCCGTTGCTCACGGCTTCGGTGGCCAGCGCCAGCGTGGCGGTGAACGGGCACAGGATCGCCTCGCGCGGCACGAGCAGCCCGCCGCGCGCGCCGGGCCCGAGGCTCGGCTCCAGGGCGTACACCTCGTCCGCCGCCACGCGGCGCACGTCCGGGGAGCCGTTCGCGTGCGCCTTCTCCTCGAGGCTCGGAAGCTGCTCCACTTCTTCGGCCGTCCAGGCCACCAGCACCGCGCCGGTGCGCTCGACCGGGATGCCCGCGGCCTCGGCGTAGGGCCCCATCAGCGCGTACCCGCGCGCGACCAGCCGCGCCTCGAGCGAGGCGGGCACCGCGTCGAACCCGGTGTGCAGGATCGCGGTGTTCGCCTTGCTCGTCCCCGTGCCGACGTCCGCCGCCGCCTCGAGCAGCACCGTGCGCAGCTCGTACGCCGCCAACGCCCGCGCGACCGCGGAGCCCACCACCCCGGCGCCGATCACCGCGACGTCATAGGCCTCCGGCATGCCACCCCCGCACCGTGCTCACCGCCCGCGCGAACCGCTCGAGGCGCGCCTGGGCGTGCGCGGCGCCGGGCCCCGGTGCCACGCGCCGCCCCGGGTGGCGGCCGCGCTCGATCACGTCGTCGCTCCCCCACAGCCCGATCGCGCGCGCGGCCAGGAAACACACGCCCCGGAGCGTCGCCTCCGCGTCGCCGGCGATCTCGACGGGCACGCCGAGCAGGTCCGCCTGCATCTGCATCAGCGACGCGGAGGCGGTCAGGCCCCCGTCCACGCGCAGGGTGTCGAGGGCGACGCCCGCGTCCTTCTCCATCGCCCGCACCACCTGCGCGACGCGGCAGGCGATCCCCTCGAGCGCGGAGCGCACCAGGTCCGCGCGCTCGGCGCCCAGCCCCAGGCCGAGCCAGGCCGCGCGCGCCGCGCGGTCCCAGTAGGGCGCGGCCAGGCCGGCCAGGGCGGGCACGCACACGACTTCCTCGCCGCCGCCGCCCGACGCGGCGAGCGCGTCCAGTTCCTCCGGCCCCGAGACGAGCCCCACGCGCACGAGCCATTCGATCACGGAGCCCGCCGCGAACACGCCGCCGTCGAGCGCGTAGGTGACGCCTTCGGCGCGCTGCCAGGCGATCGTGGCCAGCAGGCCGTGCGCGCTCGGGCGCGGAGCGCCGCCGACGTTGAGGTACACGAAGCAGCCGGTGCCGTAGGTGGCCTTCGCCTGCCCGGCGCGCAGGCAGGCCTGGCCGAACAGCGCGGCCGGCTGATCCACGAGCCCGGCGTGGATCGGCGTGCCGTCGAGGGCCGCGCCCAGCCCGCGGACGGTGCCGAGGATCTCGTCGCTCCTCCGGACCTCCGGCAGCACGCGCGCGGGCACGCCGAACAGGTCCAGCAGCCACGCGTCGTACCGCAGCGCGCGCAGGTCGAAGAGCAGGGTGCGCGCGGCGGTCGAGGCGTCGGTGACGAACGACGCACCCGCGGTCAGCTTGAAGACCAGCCAGGCGTCCACGGTGCCCGCACAGAGCCGGCCTTCGGCCGCCAGCGCGTGCGCGGCCGGCACGTGGTCGAGGAGCCAGCGGATCTTCGGCGCCGAGAAGTAGGCGTCCGGGGCGAGGCCCGTGGTGGCGCGCAGCCGCTCGACCAGGGCGGCGTCGCGCGCGAGGGTTTCCATTTCCGGCTGCGTGCGGACGTCCTGCCACACGATCGCGGGCGCGACCGGCTCTCCGGTCGCGCGGTCCCAGAGGAGCACCGTCTCGCCCTGGTTCGCGATGCCGATCGCGGCCACCCGCCCGCTCGCGCGGGCCGCCGCCGCGGTCTCGAGCACGAGCCGGCGCACGTTGTCCCAGATCTCGCTCGCGTCGTGCTCCACCCACCCTTCGCGCGGGTAGAGCTGACGGTGCGGAAGCTGGCCCTCGGCCAGCACGCGGGCCTGCGCGTCCATCACGCAGGCCTTCGTGCTGGTGGTGCCCTGGTCGATGCCGAGGACGAGATCGGCCGCTAGAACTGCAGCCTCGCTCCGATCACGACGATGCGGCTGCCGAGCACGCCCGGCTGCAGCGTCGTGATGCGGCCGTAGTTGGGGCTGGTCAGGTTCGTCTCGGGCAGGCCGTAGTTCGGATGGTTGGTCACGTTCTGCGCCTGCACCGACAGCTTCAGGCCGACCTCGCTCGAGAGCTTGAACTCCTTGAACAGCCCGAGGTCGATCGTGTACAGGCCCGGTCCCAGGATGCTGCCCTTCTCCGCGTTGCCGAACCGGCCCGCGAAGATCGGCCGCCCGGCCGCATTGAAGAAGGCGCGGTCGGTGAAGGCCCCGGTGTTGAACCACTGCTGCACGGTGTGGGGACCGGAGTTCGGGTCCTGGCCGGCCACCGCGTCCGCCTTCTCGCGGGTGTAGCAGTTCGTGCCCGATCCGCAGTGGCTGCCGTAGGTCGCGGTCAGGTGGAAGCCCGACTGCGCGGTGACGATGCTGGACAGGGTCCACCCGCCCAGGACGGCCTTGCCCTTGAAGAACGGCATCTCCCAGAGCAGGGTGGCGGTGAAGCGGTGGTCCGGGATCGCGGTGACCGGGCCGCGCGTGTAGCCGGGGTCGAACCGGTTGTCGGTCCGGTCGTTGATCTCCTCCACGAAGTTCGGCTTGTTGGTGGCCTGCTCGATGTTCGAGATCGCGTGCGACCACTTGTACGTCGCGGAGTAGTGCAGCCCCTCCACGGCCTCGCCCCGGAGCTGGAACGTGAGGTCGTGGTAGTCGGCCTCGCCGCCGCCGTCGCGCGTGTTCACCCGGTTCCAGTTCGGGTAGGGCCGCGCCGTGCGCGGCAGGTTCACGAACCCCACCGTGTTCGGCTGGAGCTGGTTCAAGTCGGGCGCCAGGGTCAGGTTGCGGTCGCGGCGTCCCGAGTAGGTGAAGCGGAAGGCGTTGCGGCGGCCGATCTCGCGGTCCACGCTCACGCTCCACTGGTGGGTCTGCGGGTCCTTCAGGTAGGGGTCGTTGGCGGTGGAGAAGTTCTGGTTGCCGACCGCCGAGGTGCCTCGCCCGGCCGCGCCCGCGAAGGTGTTCGGCAGGACGATGGCGTGGATGCGGGCGGCCGCGTCGTACGAGTTGCCGAAGGTCTGGTTGTCCGAGGTGTGGATGCCGGTCAGCGAGTTGAAGATCGCGCCCAGGAAACGCGTGTAGTAGATCCCCCAGCCCGCGCGCACGACGGTGCGGTTGTCGTCGAACGGCCGCCAGGCCACCCCGATGCGGGGCGCGAAGTTGTTCTTGTCGGTGACCCGCAACGTCTCGGGCAGGCCGGCCTCCGCCGCCGTGAGGATGCGCGAGGTACCGAGGCCCGAGGTGAAGGCCGGCTGCGCGATCTGGCGCGACGCCTCGTTCGGCACCACCGCGTCGCCGTTGGGCGTGTCGCGCAGGAAGTTGGTGATGTTGAGCTCGGCGTCCTCGAACCCGGGGTAGAGGTCGTAGCGCAGGCCGAGGTTCAGC
>DATBIZ010000713.1:0-12359 GCA_036556645.1 Vicinamibacteria bacterium
GATGCGCTGGAACGACGGAGGCCACGGCTCGACGTTCGGCGGCAACCCCGTCTCGGTGGCCGCCGCGCTGGCCACGTTCCGGCTGCTCGAGAACGGGCTGATCGACAACGCCGCGCGCGTGGGGGGGAGGCTCATCGAGTCGCTGCGGACGCGCCTGGGGCGTCACATGGTCGTGGGAGACATCCGGGGGTTGGGGCTGATGATCGGCCTCGAGATCGTGCGGGACCGGTTCCGGCGGGAGCCGGCCCCCGAGCTGCGGGAGAAGATTCTCCAGGAGGCCTTCGCGCGGGGGCTGCTGCTGCTGGGGTGTGGGAAGAGCACCATCCGTCTGGCACCACCGCTGACCATAGACGACGAGGACGGGGAGATCGCCGTGCGGATTCTGGACGAAGCGATCAGCGCGGTCGTGGGGCGGTAGGAGCCGAAATCGAGGCAGGGCAGTAGCGGGTCGTACCCGTATCGGTACGGGTATCCGGTACCGAGGCCGAGGGCGTACCCGTAGCGGTGACGGTAACCGAAGACCGAACCCGAGCCTGAATCTGAAACCGAAACCGAAACCGAACCGAAACCGAACCCGAATCCGAATCCGAAACCGGATCCGAAACCGAAATGGCTACGGGCGCGTACGCGGCCGGGGAGCGAGCTTCCAGAGCATCGCCAATTGCCGGTCAATCAGCGCGGCAATCTCGGGCTGGGGTGGGCAGCAATCCCAGGCGATGGCGAAACGGAGGGCGGCGCGGATCTCGTCGGCGCTGCCGGCGGCGATGCGGAAGTGGTACGCGCGGTCCTTGCCAATCCGGCGGCCACCCTCGGCCACGTTCAGCGCGAGGCTCTTGGCCGCGCGATAGATCTGATCGGCCAGATCGGCATCCTTACGACGGATCGCCTCGACAGTGGGACGAAGACGAGCACCGAGCTCGAGAGCGACGTCGGCGGCGTCGAATCTGTTCATGTGAACCTCCGTTCGTGGAAGGCCCGCCCATCGGGCCTTTCACGATTGGAAGGCCCGATGGGTGGGCCGCGCACGGAGGCTGTGACGGATTCCAGGCCGACACTGCGATGCGGAGGGCGTGCCAGATCCGTCCCTGGCACGCCCGATGCCCGTCGTCTTGGGACCCGATAGCCGATTCGCTTTCGCTCGGTTCGGCCTCGGTCTCGGTTTCGGTCTCGGTTTCGGTTGCCGGTTCAGTTACGGGTACGGTTTCGCCATCGGGTACCGACACCGGTTCGGTCGCCGCTGTCTCGCCTAAAACGCGTCCCGGTTCTCCCTCCGCCTCTCCCTCATCGCCGCCGGTGGCGTCCTCTTGAGCACGTCCACGATCGCGAGTTTGTCGGCCAGGCCGATCTTGGTGATCTGTATCCCGAACCCCTGGGGCAGGTCGGGCGCCTTGGGCGACTCGGGGTCGTTGAACCAGCTCACCCGCGCGAGGACGCGGAACGGCTCGCGGCCCTCCAGCGTGAGGTGCAGCTCGAGCACCTGGCCCACGAGCAGCGGCAGGTTCGTGGCCACGAACAGCCCGCCCACGCTGACGTTCGCGACCGGCAGCGCCTGCCCGCCGTATTCGCAGGTGATGCCGTGGATGAAGAAGCGGTCGCCGCTTTTCACGCCGCGTGATCTTACGCGAGACGGGCCGCCGCCGCCCGTCGCCGCGTGACGAACGTCACGGCCGCGCCCACGGCAGACCGGCCGGCGCGGCGCTCGCGGCCGGACGGCTGATCGCCCGGAAGAACTCGCCCGCGATCGCCTGGTAGCCGCGGTCGTTCGGGTGCACGTGGTCGGCGAAGAGGCCGCCCAGGTTCGGCTCGCGCAGGAAGGCGGCGTGGATGTCCGCGACCGCCGCCCCTTCCTCCCGCGCCATCCGGCGGATCTGCTCGTTGATCTTGCCCACCCAGACGTTGCGGTCGGCGGCGAAGTCGTGGTCCGGGTTCGCGGGCGGGATGGTGCCGATCACGGGCAGGCTCTGCACCGCCTTCACGACCCCGATCGTGTACCGCAGGTTTTCGACCGTGTCGCACACGTAGGTGGTCCGGCACTCGAAGGAGGCGCGGTTCCAGTCGTTGGTCCCGTACAGGATCAGCGTGTAGGCCGGACGGTGCCGCGTCAGGCTGGTGCCGATGCGGTCGGCGCCCCCGGAGCTGCGGGTGCCCCCCATGCCGTCGCTGATCACCTGGGCGCGGCCGAAGTGCTGCTGCAGGAGCTGCTCGAGCACGTCGCGGTAACCGTCGGTGCTGCGCGCGCCGTCGCCGACCGTGATGCTGTCGCCGAACCCCATGTACACGTTCGGCCGGTTGAGGCCGATGGCGAGGGTCAGCGGGACGTAGACGTCCGCGCCGGCGGGCTGCGGCGACTGCACGGACGCGCTCGCGGAAGCCACCGTGCCGTAGAACGCGGGCAGGCTGGCCTCGCGGGCGGTGACGCGGTGCGAGCCCTCGGGCACCCCCGCCACCACCGCGCGCCCGGTCACCTTCTCCGTGCGCGCGGTGCGGCCCGCCACCTCGACCTCGACGTCCGGCACGCGCACGTTCTCCGTGATGTCGAGCGTGCCGTTGCCGTTCTCGTCGTAGAACACCGTGATCACGACGGAATGCGTGGGGACGGGCGGCGGCGGGGCGGCGGGCGAGCCGGCGCCCCCGCAGGAGGGCAGGCCCAGGGCCGCCAGGATCGAGAGGAACCGGCCAGGGCGGGAGCGCATGCGCCGGAGGCACGTTAACACAGCGGGATGTGCCGCGCGAGGCCGCTTCCTGCTTGCCGCAGACCATGCGAACGTCTATACTTCCGGCCTCCGGAACACTCAGGATGGATGACGCCCCCGCCGCCCCGCGGCGCACGAACCGCCGGCTGACCGCGCGCCGCGCGTGCCGGCTCAACGTGCGCTACAAGTCCGACAGCGACTGGCACCCCGCCACCGCCATGGACCTCTCCGTGCAGGGCTGCCGGCTCCGCGTGGGCGAGGACCTGCCGCGTGGCGGGCAGCTCACGGTGGCCTTCGAGAGCCTGCTCGGCCCCGGCGCGACGTCGCTGGAGGTCGAGGTTCCCGGCACCATCATGTGGTCGCGGCGCGAAGGGCTCTCGTTCCAGGCGGGCATCCAGTTCCTGCAGTCCCCGATGGGGCTGCAGGACATCCTGACCGCGCTGGCCTGAGCACCCCGCGTTCCGCACCCACACGCTAAGATGCCTCGAGGAGGCTGATCCGTGCGTTACGGGAGACAGACGCAGCGCGCGGCGCGCGTCTCGCCGCTGCCCATCATCATCATGGTCGTCCTGGCGCTGGTGGTGGCCGGTGCGCTGTTCGTCCTCGTGCGCATGCTGTTCGCGCCGCGGCCGCAGATCGCGCTGGCCGCGCCCTTCGACGTGGTGGGACGCAACGCGCCGCTCGCGCTCGACATCAAGGACGAGCACGGCCTCAAGCACGTGCGGGTGGCCGTGCGGCAGGGCGACCAGGAGCTGGTGGTGCACGAGGAGACCTTCGACCCGCCGCGGCCGCAGGCGCAGGTGCGCTGGATGCCGGCGCAGGAGAAGCGGCTGCGGCTGAAGGAGGGCCCGGGCAAGCTCGTGGCCACGGCGCGCAACGCGTCGTGGGGCAACTTCTTCAAGGGCAAGACCTCGACCCTGGAGAAGGACTTCACCGCCCGCCTCGTGCCCCCGCGCCTGGAGGTGCTCACCACCCAGCACTACGTGAACCAGGCCGGCTGCGACCTGATCGTCTACCGGGTCACGCCGCCGGACGCCGAGTCGGGCGTGGTGGTGGGGAGCCACTTCTTCAAGGGCGTGCCGATGCCGGGCGCGAAGCAGCCGGGCACCTTCTTCAGCATCTTCGCCTTCCCGTACGACGTCGAGCGCGGGACGCCGATCCGGCTGCGCGCGCGCGACGAGGCGCAGAACGAGAGCCTGGCCAACTTCAACGTGCGCGTGTTCCCCAAGCAGTTCCGCACGCGCACGCTCGCCCTCGACGACGCCTTCCTGCAGAAGGTGGTGCCCGAGATCATGAGCCAGACGCCGGGCCTGCAGGACCAGGGCGACCTGCTCAAGAACTACCTGCAGATCAACCGCGACCTGCGCCAGCAGAACAACCAGGAGCTGGCCGCGCTGGCCGCGAAGAGCAAGCCGGAGTTCGGGTGGCGGGAGCCGTTCCAGCAGCTCGCGGGGTCGCAGGTCGAGGCCGCCTTCGCCGACCACCGGATCTACACCTACAACGGCGAGGAAGTGGACCGGCAGGACCACCTCGGCTACGACCTCGCCACCACCGCGCAGGCGCCGATCACCGCGTCGAACGACGGCGAGGTGGTCAAGGCGGAGTTCTTCGGCATCTACGGCAACACGGTGGTGATCGACCACGGCCACGGCCTGCTGTCGCTCTACGGACATCTCAGCAGCTACGAGGTGAAGCCGGGAGACCGGGTGAAGAAGGGCCAGACCCTCGGCCGCTCGGGGGCCACCGGCCTCGCGGGCGGCGACCACCTGCACTTCTCGATGATCTACCGCGACACGCAGGTCACCCCCACCGAGTGGTGGGACTCGCACTGGCTGCAGGACCGGATCTACGCGAAGCTGCGCGAGTACGGCGGCGGCGACCTGCCCGGCGCGGCCGGCGCCGCCGCGCCGGCGAGCCGTTAGCTAGGGGTCAGCCACCGGGCCAGCCAGCCGAGCACCTCGCCGTACCAGTGCTTCGCGTTCTGCCCCTTCAGGATCCAGTGGTTCTCGTCCGGGTAGTAGACCAGGCGCGCGGGCACGCCCTTCGCCGTGAGCACGCCGTAGAGCTCCAGGCCCTGCGTCACCGGGACGCGGAAGTCCCGCTCGCCGTGCAGCACCAGCATCGGGGTGTTGAAGTGCGCCGAGTAGCGGTTCGGGCTCCACTTCTCGACGTTGGCCAGGTTCGTGAACGGGTAGCCGCCGTACGAGTGCTGGCGCCCGTAGCTGGTGTCCGAGGCGGACTGGCCGAGCAGGCTGTACACGCCGGCGTGGCTCACCAGCGCCCGGAAGCGGTCGGTGTGCCCGGCGATCCAGTTCACCAGGAACCCGCCGTACGAGCCCCCGGCCGCGGCCAGGCGCGCCGGGTCCACGTAGCCCTGCGCGAGCAGGTGGTCGGTGGCCTTCATGATGTCGGTGAACGGCTTGTCCGGATGCGCGCCGAGGATCGACTCCACCCAGGCCTGCCCGAAGCTGGAGGAGCCGTGGAAGTTCACCATCGCCACCACGTATCCCGGCGCGGCGAACGCGTGCGGGTTCCAGCGGAAGCTGAACGCGTCCCCGAACGTTCCCACCGGGCCGCCGTGGACGAGGTGGACCAGCGGGTACTTGCGCGAGGGATCGAAGCCGGGCGGCTTGACCACGAACATCTGCACGTCGTCGCCGCCGGCGCCCTTGAACGTGAGGTCCTCGACCTTGCCCCGTGCCACGCCGGCCATCAGCGCGTCGTTGACGCGCGTCAGCCGGCGCAGGCCGGAGCCGTCGAGGCGCACCGCGCCGATCTCCGGCGGCGAGTCGATCGCGTGGTGCTGGAACACGACCTCGCCGCCCGGCGTGACCTCCGCGCCGGCGGTGGTGCCGCCGCGCATGATCTCGCGCGGGCTCCCGCCCGTCCCGGGGATCGCGTACAGGTTCGTCCGCCCGCGGACCTCGGCGTGGAACACGATGGAGGCGCCGTCCGGTGACCACGTCCAGTTCGCGGCGGAATGGTCGAACGGCTCCGTCAGGACGGTGGTGGCGCCGCTCGCCACGTCCATCACCGCGAGCCGCGTCCGGTCCGGCCAGCCGTCGGCCTTCTTCTGGACCCCGTAGGCGATCCGCCGACCGTCCGGGCTCCACACCGGGTCCTCGTCGTCGGCCAGGTTGCCCGCGGTCAGGTTGCGCACCTCGCCGCCGCCGGTCGGGACCGCGAACAGGTCCAGGTTGAGCGTCCGGTAGGGCGGCGCGGTCGAGTTGGCGCAGAACACGACGGTGCTGCCGTCGGGCGACACGTCGATGTCGCCGGCGCCCTCGAGCAGGGCCATGTGCCTCCGCGACGCGGGCGTCAGGTCGGTGACCTTCCGCGTCACGACGTCCACCACGAACACGTGCGGGTACTCCTCCTCGGTGAGCCAGCGGTCCCAGAAGCGGAAGAGCCGGTTCTCCGTCACCCGGGCCTTGACCTGGTTCTTCTCGCGCGCCTCGATCGCCTTCCGGGTCGCTTCCGGGGACTCGGCGCCCGCGACCACCGCCGAGACGAACGCGATGCGCTGGCCGTCGGGCAGCCAGCGCGGGTTCGCGACGGACAGCGGCATGTCGGTGACCCGCTCCGCCTCGCCGCCCGCGAGCGGCAGCACGTAGAGCTGCGAGGCGGCGTCGCCATCCCGCCGCGACACGAACGCGAGGCGCCGGCCGTCCGGGCTCCAGGCCGGGGCCGAGTCGGACGCCTTCGACGTGGTCAGCTTCCGCGGCTCGCCGCCGGCGACCGGCACCATCCACACGTCGGAGTCGAGCCGGTTCTCGTCGGCGGCGTACGCCGAGACCGTGTAGGCCACCTGCGTGCCGTCCGGCGAGAGGACGGGCGCGCCGACGCGGCGGACCGCCCACATCACGTCCACGGTGAACGGCTGGAGGTCCGCGGCCAGGAGCGGGCCGGCGGCCAGCGCGGCCAGGCAGATGAACGCGTGTCGGTGCCTCACGGAATCGCCTCCCAGAGCGGCGAGTCTACCGCGCGCCCGTCGCCCGGCCGCGCGGGCCCGCCCGCCGCAGGGCCGCGATCGCCCGCCGCATGTCCTCGGGAACGGGGCTCTCCACCGAGACGCGCTCGCCGGTGAAGGGATGCGCGAAGGCGAGGAGCCGCGCGTGCAGCATCTGCCGGCTCGCCGGGGCCGGCGGCGCGCCGCGCCCTTCTCCGCGGTAGACGGCGTCGCCGAGCACGGGCAGGCCCACGTGCGCGAGGTGGACGCGGATCTGGTGCTGCCTTCCCGTGCCCAGCTCCACGTCGAGCAGCGCGCCCGCCGCGAACCGCTCCCGAACCGCCCAGCGCGTCAGGGCCGCGCGCGACGGCTCGCCGCGGCGAGCCACGCGGCGGCGACCGCCCTCGTACTCCTCGAACAGCGGCGCGTCCACCTCGCCGCGCTCCTCGCGCGGCGTGCCCTCGACCAGCGCCACGTAGCGCCGCTCGATCCGATGCCCGCGGAACAGGTCGCGCAGCGCCGCGCGCGCGTCGGGGCGCAGGGCGAAGGCCAGGGCGCCGGAGGTGTCGCGGTCGAGCCGGTGCACCGCGGCCGCGTAGGGCCGGCGCGGATGGCGATGGCGCGCGTAGTCGAGCACGCGCGCGAGCGCGGTGTCCTCGCGTGCGCCCGCCGAGGTGGGGACCGAGAGCAGGCCGGGGGGCTTGTCCACCACCGCCAGCCAGTCGTCCTCGAACAGGATCGGCAGCGACGAGCGCGCGCGGCGGCGCGCCTTGCGGCTGGGCTCGAACCGGATCGCCGCGCGGTCGTCCACCGGCGCGCCGGGGGCCAGGACCGTCACGCCCTCCACGTCCACCTGGCCCTTCTCGATCACCTCGCGGGCCTTCCGCCGCGACAGCTCGGGGTGAAGCCGGATCAGCGCGAGGTCGAGGCGCATGGCGGCGTCAGGGGATCGCGTCCACGAAGGCGAGCGTCTCGCGCAGGAACTCCTCGGGCATCTCGAGGCAGGCGCAGTGGCTGGCCCGCGGGCCGCGGAACAGGTGGAACCGCGCGCCGGGGATCAGCGCCGCGACCTCGCGGCCGTAGTCGGGCCGGACCTGGATGTCGTTCTCGCCGGTCGCGACCAGCGCCGGCGCCCGCACCGCGCGCAGGCGCGGCGTCGCGTCGTGCGTCTTGTCCGCGTGCAGGTGCCCGAGCACGCCCTCGCGGCTCGGCGGGTGCGGGTTGTCGTCGAAGAACCCGCGGAAGAGCCCCGCGCAGGCGGCCTCGTCGGCCAGGAACTCGCGCGAGAGGATGCAGGGCAGGGCCAGCCGCAGGAAGCCGCGCAGGTCGCCCAGGCGCGCCGGGTACTCCATGATCTCCATCATCTCGACGAACCAGCGGTCGCTCTTCGCCCAGGCGCCGTGCAGGTGCAGGCTGCGCACCAGGTCGGGCCGCACCGCGCCCAGCTCCATGGCCACCGCCGAGCCGAGCGAGAGCCCGGCCACGTGCGCCGGCCCCATCCCCACGACGTCGAGCAGCGACGCCGCGTCCTCGGCCATCGCGCGCATCGTGCAGGTGGTGGGTTCTCCCGGGCGCGTGGTCGCGCCGGTGCCGCGCGGATCGGGCGTGATCACCCGGAAGCGCTGCGAGAGCGCGGGCAGGTGCGCGGCCCACAGGAAGTGGTCGCTCCCCGTGCCGCCCAGGAGCAGGAACGGGTCGCCGCGCTCGCCGTGGACCTCGTAGTACATCCGGATGCCGGTGGCCAGCTCGGCGAAGGGCATGCGCGACCCTACTCCAGCGCCTGCAGCCGCACGTCGAGGTCCTGGCGCCGGCCGTTGCGGTCCACGGTGACGCGCACCGTCTCGCCGATCTGGCGCTGCTCCAGCCGCAGCGTCAGGTCCTCCGCGTCGGCGACCGGCTCGCCGTTGACGGCGACGATCAGGTCGCCGAGCACCAGCCGGCCGCTCGTGTCCTGGCGGGTCGGGCGCAGGCCGGCCCGCTCGGCCGCGCTGCCGCGCGCCACGTCCACCACCAGCGCTCCCTCCAGCCCCAGCTCGCGCACCACGCGCTGCTGGGCCAGCGACACGCCGATCCCGGGCCGCGTGACCCGCCCGCTCGTGATGAGCTGGGGCACCGCGCGGTTCACGGTGTCCACCGGCACCGCGAACCCGATGCCGACGTAGCTGCCCTCGGGGGCGAGGATCGCGGTGTTGATGCCGATCACGCGCCCCGCGCTGTCGAGCAGCGGCCCGCCCGAGTTGCCGGGGTTGATCGCGGCGTCGGTCTGGATCACGCCCTGGATCGGCCGGCCGTTCTGGGCGCGGATGCGCCGGTTCAGCGCGCTGATCACGCCCGTGGTCAGCGTCTGGTCGAGGCCGAAGGGGTTGCCGATGGCCATCGTGTACTGCCCCACCCGGAGGTCGCGCGAGGTGCCGCGCGGCAGCGGGCGCAGCCGCTCCGGCGGGGCCTCGATCCGCAGCACCGCCACGTCGTGGTCGGGGTCGAACCCCACCGGCTCCGCCGGCCACTCCGACTGGTCCGCCAGCCGCACCATCGCGCGCTGCCCGGGCCCGCCCTGCACGACGTGGTAGTTGGTCACCACGTGGCCGTCCTGGTCCCAGACGAACCCCGAGCCGGTGCCCTGGGGGATCTCGAAGGCGTTGAAGCCGAGGAAATCGCGGCGGACGGCCAGGTTCGTGATGTACACGACCGACGGCGAGGCGGACTCGAACAGCGCGATCGTGCTCTGCTCGGCCTCGGACAGGTCGCCGCGCGGCGTGACCGGCGCCGCCGCCGGCGAGGCGACGGGCAGCGACGCGCCGCCCGCGTCGCGACGCGCTTCGCGGGCGGGAAGCTCGCAGGCGGAGGCCGCGGCGAGCGCGACCAGGATCATCGCGCCGCGGGCGGGCGCGGTCGCAGCAGGGGTGGGCATGGCGCCAGGATATCGCGGCCTCGCGCCGCGCGGCCGGGCGTCAGAGTCCCAGCCGCCGCATCCAGCGGAAGAGCGTGCGCGGCGAGACGCCGAGCAGCGCGGCGGCCTGCTGGCGGTTCCAGCGCGACTGCTCCAGCGCCTGCCGCACGCGCGCGGGGTCCGGCGCGCGCTCGCGCGCGGCGCCCGGCGCCGGCGCCGCCGCGACCGCGGCGCCGTCCGGCGGCGCGAGGCGGCGGCCGCCGCCCCGGATCTCCGGGGGCAGGTCGTGCACCTCGATCGCGTCGCCTTCCGCGAGCAGCAGCGCGCGCTCCACCGCGAAACGCAGCTCGCGGACGTTGCCCGGCCAGTCGTGGGCGGCGAGGGCGGCCATCGCCTCGGGGGAGAAACGGCGCGCGTGGCTCAGCGAGCGCGAGAAGTGCTCCACCAGCAGGGGCACGTCCTCCGGCCGCTCGCGCAGCGGCGGCACCACCACGCGCACGCCGTTGATCCGGTAGAAGAGGTCCTTGCGGAACCGTCCGGCCGCCACCTCGGCGGCGAGGTTGCGGTTGGTGGCCGCGACCAGCCGGAAGTCGGCGCGGCGCTTGCGGGTGGCGCCCACCCGGTAGAACGTGCCGCTGTCGAGCACGCGCAGGAGCTTGGTCTGCAGGTCGGCCGGCATCTCGCCGACCTCGTCGAGGAAGAGGGTGCCCCCGTCCGCGACCTCGACCAGCCCCGGCTTCTCCGCGGCCGCGCTGGTGAACGCGCCCTTCTCGTGCCCGAACAGCTCGCTCTCGAGCAGCGTGGAGGCGACCGCGGCGCAGTTGACGTCCACGAACGCCTTGCCCGCGCGCGGGGAGAGGCGGTGCAGGTACTGGGCCAGCAGCTCCTTGCCCACGCCGCTCTCGCCCTCGATCAGCACCGGCGTGCGCGCGGGCGCCACCTTCTCGAGCGTCAGCGTCACCTGCCGCAGCGCGGGCGAACGGGTGATCAGCTCGGACGACACGCTGCGCTGGGCCTGGAAGCGCAGGCGGCGGTTCTCGCGCTCGAGCAGGGTCTTCTGCCCGGCCTTCTCCACGCGCAGGAGCAGCTCCGGGAAGCGCGGCGGCTTGGTGAGGTAGTCGAACGCCCCCAGGCGCATGGTCTCGATTGCGGAGTCCACGTTCGCGAAGCCGGTGACGATGATCGTCTGCAGCTCCGGGTGGTCCTCCCGCACGCGGGCGAGGATGTCCGTGCCCTGGGCGTCCGGCAGCTTCAGGTCCAGGAGCAGCACGTCCCACTCGCTCTCCGCCAGCGCCTTCAGCGTGGCCTTGCCCGTGGCGCAGCTCCGCACCTGGTGCCCGCTGTCCTCGAGCACGCGGGTGAGCGCGAGGGCGAAGGTGGCCTCGTCCTCGGCCACCAGCACCCGCAGCGCGCCGCTCAAGCTCCCGCCTCCGCGGCCGGCAGGGTCACGCGGAAGCACGCGCCGCGGCCCGCCCGCGCGACGTAGACCAGGTCGCCGCCGCGCGCGCGCACCAGGCTGCGCGCGATGGCCAGCCCGAGGCCGGTGCCGTGCGCGGGGTCGGTGGTGAAATACGGCTGGAAGATCCGCCCCCGCAGCTCGGCGCGCACGCCCGGCCCCGTGTCGAGCACGTCGAGGCGCACGGAGCGGCGGTCGCCGGTCGCGCGCAGGGTCAACGTGCCGTGCGCGCTCATCGCGCGCGCGGCGTTGACGGCCAGCGCGAGCACGACCTGGCGCAGCGAGTCCGGCTCGATGGCCGCCGCCGGCAGGCGCTGGCCCAGCCGCGAGACCACCTCGACCCGCTGGAACGCGGGATGCCGTTCCAGCAGCCGCAACACCGCGGGCACGGTCGCGGCCACGTCGGCGCTGCGTCCCGTGGACGGCCGCGCGCTCTCGAGCAGCGTGCGCAGCAGGCGCTCGCACCGCGCGACCTCGGAGCGCACGAGGCCGCGGAACTCGGCCGCCTCGCGCCGCGCCGCCTCGTCCGGCGCGCGCAGGGCGATCGCGGCGAGCGCCTCCGCGCAGCCCGCCACGCCCGCGAGGGGGTTCGAGATCTCGTGCGCCACGCCGGCCACGAGCTGCCCCAGGAAGGCGAGGCGGTCGCTGGCGATCACCTGCATCTCCAGCGCCCGCTGCTCGGTGACGTCCTCGAACAGCGAGAGCACGTGCGTGACGCGGCCTCCCTCGCGGACCGGCAGGCGGCGCACGTGGAACAGGCGCGAACCGGCGGTCTCGCGCGTCTCCTCCTGGGCGCGTCCGGTGGCGAACACCCGCCGGATCACGGGCGCGGTGGCCCGGTAACCGGCCGCGGGCAGCGCGTGGGCGAGCGGCCGCCCCAGCACCTCGCGGCGGGGCCGCCCGTGCGCGCCGCGCTCGCGCGCCCGGTTCCAGAACACGATGCGCAGGCCCCGATCCACGACGTAGAGGCTGATCGGCAGCGCGTCGAGGACCGCGGCCCCGGTCCCCGCGAACCCGTCCGGCGGCGACCGCGGGGGTCGGGCGGACACGGCGCAGAGTATAGCCACCGGCCCCTGGCTCCGAAACCGAGACCGAAACGGAGCCGAGGGCGTACCCGTATCGGTGCCAGTACCCGAAACCGAAACCGAAGCCGAGACCGAGACCGAAACCGAAACCGAAACCGAGGGCGTCGGATTCGGTCTCGGCTTCGGCGCCGGTCTCGGGTACCGGCACGGGTGCGGGTACGGACCTCGGATCTCGGGTACCGGCACCGGTACGGGTACGGACCCCGGATTCGGTTTCGGATTACAGCTCGAGCCCCCTCGCCTCGTCCCACGAGGCGGGGTCCTGCCCAAAGTAATCCCGCAGCAG
>DATBIZ010000714.1:0-6540 GCA_036556645.1 Vicinamibacteria bacterium
AGCGCGGGCCGCGCGCGCGCCGCACCGAGCACGAGGCCGATGCCCAGACCGAGCGCGGTCCCATGCGCGAGCCCGAACACCGGCCGGTGCCGGGGGATGTACCGCGCCCAGACGAAGTCGCCGAGGGCGCTGAGCAGCGCGACCAGCAGCGAGCCCAGGACCGCCGCGAGCACGCCGCGCATGCGCGCTACGTGACCGTCACGTCGGCGGCGAGCCTCCGCAGCACCGCCCGCGCCTCCTCCACCACCGCGCGCACGACCGCGGCCGCCTCCGGCACGTCGCGGACGAGGCCGACGCTCTGGCCGGCCCACAGGCCATAGTGGTCCGTGTCCTGGCGCTCGCGCGCGGCGCCGAAGATGTCGGCGGCGGCGACGCTCTGCACGTACCCGGGCAGCACGGGCGCGCCCGAGGCCGCGTATTCGTCCACGAAGCGGTTCCGGATCACGCGCGCGTAGAGGCCGGTGAACGCGTCGGTGATCACGGTCGAGTCGCCGTCGCGGCCGACCAGCGCCTGCTTGTAGAAGTCGGCGGCGAGCGACTCGCGGGTGGCCACGAAGCGCGTGCCGAGCATCGCGCCCTGCGCGCCGAGGGCCAGCGCGGCCACCACCCCCGCGCCCGAGGCGATGCCCCCGGCCGCGATCACCGGCGCGCGCAGGGCCTGGACCACCTGGGGCACCAGCGCGATCGTGCCGACGTCGGCGTGCTGCGGCGACGGCCGCTTCACCCAGGTGGAGCGGTGTCCGCCCGCTTCGTGCCCCTGCACGACCAGGGCGTCCACGCCCGTCTGGGCGACCGCGCGCGCGTCGTCGAGCGCCGCCACCATCGCGATCACCTTGGCGCCGGCGCGGTGGAACCGCTCGACCAGCGAAGCGGGCGGCTTGCCGAGGCCGATGCTGAACACCGGCGCCTTCTCCTCGAGGATCACCTCGATCGCCGCCGGCACGATGTCCGGCAAGCCCTCGGGCCGCGCGGATGCGGCGGGAAGGCCGAGGCGGCGCCGGAAGTGGTTCAGCGCGTCCTGGACCGCCTGCACCACGCCCGCAGGCACGCGCGACATGTCCACCGGCGGCAGCATGTCGGAGTGGAGCAGCAGGTTCACGCCGAACGGGCGGTCGGTGAGCGTCCTCGTCTCGCGGATCCGCCGGCGGACCTCGTCCGGCGGCAGGAACGCGCATCCGAGGACGCCCAGGCCGCCCGCGTTGCTGACCGCGGCGGCCAGCGCGGGACCGGCGACGCCGCCCATGCCCGACTGCAGGATCGGGTACTCGATGCCGAGGAGGTCGCAGAGCGCCGTGCGCAGGCGCGGGCGGCCCTCGGCCGCCTCCGCGCGGCGCGCGACCGCCGTCGCCGCGGTGGCCGTGGCGCCGGTCTGCAGGAACTCGCGGCGTCTCCAGAAGCGCAGGCGCCGACAGTACCTCCGTCCCCTTGGCGTGGCAAGCACCAAGTGGGCGTATCCTTTCCCTTCCCGTACCGTCAAGGAGGAACGGATGAGAGCCGAGCTGTGCGTCGCCGTCGCCGTCGCCGCGCTGGTGGTGCCCGCGGCCGCGTCCGGGCAAGGCATCATGCCCTCGCGCGACGAGGTCGTGGCGCTCACGTCCGAATGGAAGGGCGAGCGGTTCGCGGACGGCCGCCCGAAGGTGCCGGACGCCATCCTCGACCGCATGAAGAACGTGAACCTCGAGGAGGCGTGGTCGGTGCTGCGCAACAAGGGCTTCGAGTGGCAGTTCGAGGGGCGGTTCAGGCACGTCCACCTCGACCAGACCGCCACCATGGTGGGGCGCGCGCTCACCGCGACCTTCGTGCCGCGCCGTCCCGACCTCGACAAGGCGCTCACGGACAAGGGCCACGCGGATGGGCACGTGGGCGGGCGCAACTCCTGGCCGATCGACCGGCTCCAGAAGCGCGACGTCTACGTGGCGAACGTCTTCGGCAGCTACGAGGGAGGGCCGATCATCGGCGGCAACCTGAGCACGGCGATCTTCAAGAACTCCGGCAACGGCGTGGTCTTCGACGGCTCCGTGCGCGACATCGCGCAGATGGAGACGATCGAGGGCTTCAAGGGCTGGGTGCGCGACTGGCACCCGTCGTACAACTACGACAACATGCTCGTGGAGATCAACCGTCCCGCCCGCATCGGGCAGATGCTCTGCCTGCCCGGCGACGTGGTGCTGGCCAAGCGCGAGGGCGTCATGTGCATCCCGCCGCAGCTCGCCGAGCTGGTCTGCCAGACCGGCGAGCTGGTGCAGCTGCGCGACCTGTTCGGCTTCCAGAGGATCAAGGAGGGCGTGTACACGCCCGGGCAGATCGACCAGCGCTGGAGCGACGCGATGGAGAAGGACTTCTCGAAGTGGCTCAACGACCACATCGACAAGCTCCCGGTGCCCCGCGAGCAGATCCAGGAGCTGCTGAAGGACCGGACGTGGTAGGCGCGCGACGCGGTGAAGTTCTTCGAGTAGAGGGCACGGGGTCAGCGAGGCCGGGCGTGCCGCCGCCGGAAGCGCCTGACCTTGGACAGGTTGCCGCAGTCGTCCATCGTGCACCAGTGACGGCTGCGATTGCGGCTCCGGTCCAGGAACAGCCAGCCGCACCCGTCGCCGCCGCACCGACGCAGGCGTGCCAGTTCCGGTGACACGAGCAGCGCGGCCGCCGCGCGCACGACCGGCCACAGGGGCGACTCCAGGCGCCCGGCCGCGCCACGCCACTCCCAGGCCAGTCCGGCGCGCCGTGGCACCAGCTCCTCGTGAGGGCGGCACGCCGCGATCTCGGCGTTGACCGTCGCCAGGTCGGCCGTGTCCGGCCGCCGCCCGACCTTCGAGGCTTCCAGGACGCGGTAGAGCGCCTCCCGGAAGGCCAGCGCCCGGCGGAGCGCGGCGACTGCTTCCCGCCGCCGCGTCTGGCTCCGGCGGAGCAGGGCGCGGCCGGTGGCCTCGTCCAGCAGCCGCGCGTGGAGGGCGAAGGCCACGACGTCGGCATAAGACGCGAGCTTGTCGTCCCGCACGCGCGCGGGGGCCCCGGCGGAGGTGCGCACCCGCCCGCCCACCGTGTTGACGAAGTCGAGGCAGGGATCCCCGCCCACCAGCTTCATCGTCGCCGCCGAAGAGGGGGACGCGGCCATGGGGCCCATGGTAACCGATGTGCGCTCCTTGACAGGTTACGAGGGATCGGATAGGTTCTGTAACCAGCAAAACAATATTAGACGGTTACAAAGAGGAGGCAAGCGATGATGGCGAGGATTCACCCGGACGCGGATCGGCTGGCCGCGGAGCTGGCCCGCGAGGTGGAGACGCTGGCCCACGGCGACGCCTGGCACGGCCCCGCGCTCCACGAGCTGCTCGAAGGCGTGTCGGCGGAGGCGGCGTCGGCGCGGCCGATCGCCGCGGCGCACACGATCTGGGAGCTGGTGCTGCACGTGACCGCGTGGGCGGACGTGATCCGCCGGCGGCTGGAGGGCACGGCGGTGGAGGAGCCCGAGGCGGGCGACTTCCCCGCGGCTCCCCCGGCGACGCCCGCCGCGTGGGACGAGGCCCGGCGCGCCGTGTTCGAAGCGCACGACGCGCTGGCGGCGCGCGTGGCCCGTCTCACCGACGAGGACCTCCGCGCGCAGGTCCCCGGCCGCCACTACGACGCCCACTTCCAGGTGCGCTCCGCGATCCGCCACACCGTGTACCACAGCGGCCAGATCGGTCTGCTGCGCAAGGGCGCCTTGGCCGGCTGAGAACAGGGGTAGCGGTCGCCGCGGCCGCGCGACTTGACCCCGGACCTCGCCGAGGGCCCTAATCGTGGACACGCGAGCCGGAGGTGAGTTCCATGCGCAGCCGCGGCCTGTCACGCCGGGAATGGCTCCGGTCCACCGCACCGGCTCTGGGCCTGCTGATGCCGGGGGGCGGGGGCGGGCCGGGGCCGCTCGCCGGCGAGGCCGTCGCCTCGGAGGGCGTCGGCACGAACTGGGCGGGCAACGTCGCCTACGGCGGGACGCGGCTCCATCGGCCCGCGACCGTCGAAGAGGTGCGGCGGATCGTCCGCGAGCATGCGCAGGTGAAGGCGCTCGGCGGCCGCCACTCGTTCAGCACCATCGCCGACACGCGCGGGGCGATGGTCTCGCTCGAGCGGTTCGACGCGGTCTCCGGGGTGGACCGCGCGGCGGGCACGGTGGAGGTCGGCGCCGGAGTCAAGTACGCCGCGCTCTGCCCGCGGCTGCTGCGCCAGGGCTTCGCGGTGGCCAACCTGGCCTCGCTGCCGCACATCGCGGTGGTCGGCGCCTGCTCCACCGCCACGCACGGCAGCGGCACCGGGAACCTGGCCACGCAGGTGGCGGCGCTCGAGATGGTGGACGGCCGCGGCGAGGTGGTCACGCTCTCGGCGGACCGCCAGCGGGAGGAGTTCGAGGGCGCGGTGGTCGGCCTGGGCGCGCTCGGCGTGGTCACGCGCGTCACGCTGCGCGTGGTGCCCGCGTTCGACGTCCGCCAGTGGGTCTGGGAGAACATGCCGGTGGACGAGTACACCGCCCACTTCGACGCGATCGTCGCCGCCGGCTACAGCGTCTCCGCGTTCACGACCTGGCGTGACGCGCAGGTGTCGGAGGTCTGGGTGAAGCGCCGGGCCGATTCCGGCGACTGGAACCCGGGGCCGCGCTGGTTCGGGGCCACGCCGGCGCCGCGGGACCGCCACCCGATCGTCGCCATGGACCCCCGCGCCTGCACCGCCCAGATGGGCGTGCCGGGCCCGGCCTGGGAGCGTCTCCCGCACTTCCGGCCCGATTTCCCGCCCTCGTCGCGCGGGCGCGAGCGGCACAGCGAGTATTTCCTCGCGCGGAAGGACGCGGTGGCCGCGATCCGGGCGCTGTACGCGATCGGCCCACGGATCGCGAAGGCCCTCCAGATCTCGGAGATCCGGACCGTCTCGCCGGACGCGCTCTGGATGAGCACCGCCTTCGGCCGCGACACGGTCGCGCTGCACTTCACCTGGACGGACAACGACGCGGACGTGGCCGCGGCCATGCCGGTCGTCGAGGCCGCGCTGGACGACTTCGGGCCCCGGCCGCACTGGGGGAAGATGCACGCGCGCACGGCGGCGCAGGTGGCCGGCGCTCATCCGCGCCTCGGCGACTTCCGCGACCTCTGCCGCCGCCATGACCCCGAGGGCAAGTTCGGGAACGACTACCTGCGCCGGTACGTGCTCGCGAGCTGACCAGCCGTGCAGGCGCGCTTCGGCGAGTTCGTGTTCGACGCGGAGACGCGCGAGCTGCGGCGCGGCGGGGAGCCCGTGCACCTGTCGCCCAAGGCCTTCCTGCTGCTCGGGGCGCTGCTGGAAAGCAGGCCGAAGGCGCTGGCGAAGACCGTGCTCAGCGAGCGGCTTTGGCCCGACACGTTCGTGGTCGAGGCCAACCTGGCCAACCTCGTCGCCGAGCTGCGCGCCGCCCTGGGCGAGGACTCGCGCCATCCCCGGTACGTCCGGACCGTGCACCGCTTCGGCTATGCGTTCCGCGAGGCCGAGGAGCCGTCCACGCCCGCGCCGCGGTCGCGCGCCACGGCGCGCCGGCTCACGTGGAAGGGTGGACGAACGACCCTGGCCCAGGGCGAACACGTGCTCGGCCGCGATCCCGACCTGGAGCTGTCGTTCGACTCGCCGTCCGTCTCGCGTCGCCACGCGCGGCTGCGCGTGTCCCCCGCCGAGGTGGTGCTGGAGGACCTCGGCAGCAAGAACGGCACCTGGGTGAATGGCCGGCGCGTCGGAGGGCCGGTGCCCCTCGCCGACCGTGACGAGATCCGGCTCGGCAACACCGTGCGGCTGACCTTCCGCGAGGTGGGGCCGGCCGCGTCCACGGAGACGGCCGGCTCCCGGGACGAGCGCGGATAGCCGGTCTCGAGTCCGTCAGGAGGCTCCATTGGCCAACGAGCAGTCACTGCGCACGCACCTGCGGAAGTTGCTGGACTGGGAAGACGCCCACGCCGGCTTCGAGGCGGCCGCCGCGGGCGTCGCGCTGGCGCTGCGGGGGACGGTCCCGAAGGGGCTGCCGCATTCCCCCTGGCAGCTCGTCGAGCACCTGCGCCGGTGCCCGAAGGACATCCTCGACTTCTGCGTGGACGCGGACTACGTGGAGCCGCGCTCGATGGACGAGTACTGGCCGGCGACCGCGGCGCCGCCGAGCGAGGCGGCCTGGGAGGAGAGCATCGCCGCGTTTCGCCGCGACCGGCAGGCGCTGCGCGCGCTGGCCGAAGACCCGGCGATCGACCTGTTCGCGAAGGTGCCGCAAGGCACCGGGCAGACCTATCTGCGCGAGCTGCTGCTGGTGGCGGACCACAACGCCTACCACGTGGGTCAGCTGGTCCTCGTGCGGCGCCTGCTCGGCGACTGGAAATGACACGCCGCGCCGCGCTCAGTCGCGCGACGCCGGGTGCCACCCCGGCCAGAACCTCACGTTCGCGCGGTGCTCGGAGCCGTCGTCCAGCCTGACCACGATCCGGCGGCACGTCCCCGCCCAGCGCGCGTCCGTGCGCCACACGTAGATGTACTGGCGCGACCACGGCTCGTACAGGAGCC
>DATBIZ010000715.1:0-21976 GCA_036556645.1 Vicinamibacteria bacterium
AGCGCCTGCCGCTCGAGGTCGGAACCGGGAAGCAACCGCGTGAACGCGCCCTCGGTGGGGAACGGCCCCGGCGCCACCGCGTTGAGCCGGATGCCGTAGGCCGCCCACTCCACGGCCAGCGAGCGCATCATGGCCAGCACTCCGGCCTTGGCCGCCGCGGACGGGAGCACGAACGCCGACCCGCTCTGCGCGTACGTGGTGACGATCGAGACCACCTCGCCGCGCTCCTTCTTCGCGATCAGCCGGCGGCCCAGCTCGCGGGTGCAGTAGAACGAGCCGTAGAGCACGATGCGCACCACGGAGTCGAACGCGTTGTCCGAGAGGTCCTCGGAGGCGCTCAGGAAGTTCCCGGCCGCGTTGTTCACGAGCTGGTTGACGGGCCCCAGCTCGTTCTCGGCCGCGTCGAAGGCCGCGCGCACCGCCGCCGGCTCGCGCACGTCGCAGGGCACGGCGGCGGCGCGCCCGCCGGCCTGGCGGATCGCGTCCGCGGTGTCGCGCAGCGGTTCGGGCCGGCGGCCGAGCAGCGCGACCTGCGCGCCCAGGCTCGCCAACCGGAGCGCCATCGAGCGGCCGAGGCCGGTTCCGCCCCCGGTCACGACCGTCGTGTTGCCGCGGAGAAGGTCGGGCCGGAACGGGTCCATGGGGCGCCTCCCGCGGGCCAGCATAATCTATGATCGAAGGTGGGCCGCCCGGCGGCCCCTCATGCCTCTTCCTTCACGTCTCGAGCGGTACGGCTTCGCGGTGGTCGCCGTCGGGGCCGCGCTGCTGTACAAGCTCCTCCTCGCGCCGGTGGCCGACCAGCCCGAGCCGTTCGTGCTGTTCGCGCTGGCCGTGGTCGCGTCGGCGTGGCGCGGCGGCGTGGGACCGGGCCTCCTGGCGGGCGCGCTCGCGGTCGGGGCCGCCGACTACTTCCTGCTCGAGCCGCGCTACGCCTTCGGCCCCGCGGAGGCCGGCCAGGCCGTGCGCCTGGCGCTGTTCGCGCTGGAGTGCCTCGGCATCGCCGCGATCGCCTCCCGCGGCTACCGGGCCGTGCGCGCGGCCCGGGATCCCGAGCGCGCGCGCGCCGCGGGGGAGCTGCGCGCGCGGGCGGATCGTCTGCGCCGGCTGCTCGACGGCGGCCCGGCGGCGGTGATCGGCACCGACGAGGCCGGCGCGATCACGTTCTGGAACGCGCGCGCGGCGAAGCTGCTCGGCTGGACCGAAGACGACGTGCTCGGGCGGGACCTGCCGTCGCTGATCCTCCCGGCCGAGGAGCGGGACCTCTGGGCCGCGCAGCAGCAGCGCATCGCGCAGGGCGAGGGCGCGCCGGGCCGTACCCCGATGCGCGTGCTGCGCCGCGACCGCTCCGCGGTCGAGGTCGAGGCCAGCACGGTGGCCGAGCGCGTGGACGACCGCTGGGAGCGGACGCTGTTCCTGGTGGACGCCACGGAACGGCTGCGCACGGACGAGGCGCGCTGGCGCGAGGCGGAGCGGCAGTGGAGCGAGGAGCTCGAGCGCGAGCGCCACGCCCGGGCGGAGGCCGAGGCCGACGCGCGCATGCGCGACGAGTTCATGGCCACGCTCTCGCACGAGCTGCGCACCCCGCTCTCCGCGATCGTGGGCTGGGCGCACCTGCTGCGCACCGGCAACCTGGATCCCGCCGACCGCACGCGGGCGGTGGAGACCATCGACCGCAGCGCGAAGTCGCAGGCGCAGCTCATCGCCGACATCCTGGACGTCTCCAGCATCGTGACCGGCAAGCTGCGCATCACGCCCCAGCCGGTGCCGCTGCGGGCGGTGGTGCTCTCGGCGGTGCAGACGGTGGAGCCGGCGGCCGGCGCCAAGGGCGTGCGCGTCGAGGTCGAGTGCGAGGACGACCCGGCGGTCAACGGCGACGCCAACCGGCTGCAGCAGGTCGTGTGGAACCTGCTCTCGAACGCGGTGAAGTTCACGCCCGCGGGGGCCGTGGTCCACCTGCGGATGCGCGAGGACGGGGAGGCGGCCGTGGTCGAGGTGCGGGACGAGGGGCGCGGCATCAAGCCCGAGTTCCTGCCCCACGTGTTCGAGCGCTTCCGCCAGGCGGAAGACGGCGCGGAGCGGGGCCTGGGCCTCGGCCTGGCCATCGTCCGGCACCTGGTCGAGCTGCACGGCGGCACGGTGCTGGCCGACAGCGAGGGCGAGGGCAAGGGCGCGGTGTTCACCGTCCGGCTCCCCCTCCTGCGCCCGGAAAGCGACGCCGAGCGGCGGGAGGTCGCGACGGCTCCGCCGCGCGCCGCCGTGGAGCCGTCGCTGGCGGGGGTGCGGGTGCTGGTCGTGGACGACGACGACGACGTACGCGGGATGATGGAGACCGTGCTCAGCGAGCGGGGCGCGCAGGTCCGCTCGGTCGCCTCGGCCGGCGAGGCGCTCGACTCGGCCCAGCGCGATCCGCCGGACGTGCTGGTCAGCGATCTCGCAATGCCGGAGATGGACGGCTACGCGCTGCTGCGGGAGCTGCGCGGGCGGCCCGAGACCCCGCGCATCCCCGCCGCCGCCGTCACCGCCTACGCGCGCCCCGAGGACCGCCGCCAGGCGCTCCTGGCCGGTTTCCAGATGCACGTGGCCAAGCCGATCGAGCCGGGGGAGCTGGTCGCGGTCGTGGCCAGCCTGGCGGGGAAGACCGGCCAGTAGAGACGACGAACGGAACGGAACCGGTACCGTTCCGTGTCCGTTCCGTCCCGATTCCGTTCCGTTACCGTTCCGATACCGCCGACCGAGCCACTTACCCGCCGGCGCGCTTGCTCCGCAACCCCCGCGCGGCCAGGGCGGCTTCGATCTTGTCCCGGTGGTCGCCCTGCAGCTCGATCGTGTCCTCGCGCACGGTGCCGCCGCTGCCGCAGGCGGCGCGCAGGTCGCGGGCCAACGCGGCCACCTCGGCCGGGGCGCCCGGGACGCCGCAGACGAGGGTGACCACTCGCCCCGACGCCCTCCGGTCCAGCCGGATGCGGATACCCTTGCCCCCGGCCGGGGACGGCGGGGAGGCGCGGTCGTCGCGCGGCGGCTTCACCTCGCCGCCGTCGGTCGTGTAGACCAGGCGCGCGTTGCGGTCGTTCGCCATGCGACGTTGTAGCACGCGCGGCGCGCCCGCGTGTCTTGGAGGGCCCCGGCGCCTTCGTGCTAAACTGCCCCGTTCGAGCAGGGCGCCCAGCCCTGCGGGAGCGCGCCAATGGCCAACAAAGGGCGAGCGACGTTCGCGAAGAGACAGAAAGAGATCGCCCGGCAGGAACGGGCCCGGGAGAAGGCGGCCAAGCGGGCCGAGCGCAAGGAGACCCGGGTCAAGGTGGACCGCGCCGCCGCCGACGTCGATCCGGACATCGCCGGGATCGTCCCCGGCCCCCAGCCGCTTCCCTACGACCTCGTCGACGAAGAAGAGCGCAAGTAGCGCTCAGCGCGTCAGGACCTCCACCCCATCCGCTCCGACGTAGACCGTGTGCTCGGCCTGGGCCACGGGCCGCCCCGTGGTCTCCACCAGCGGCGGATAGGCCGTCAGAGCCCGGCCCCTCAGCAGCGCCTGGATCGTCGCCTCGACCGCGTCCCGCGGCAGCTCCGCGAGCTGACGCCGCGCGAACGGCAAACCCTTGAGGCGCTGGATCGCGCGGACGACGCCAGGGTCGCCGGCGCCGCCGGGGTCGCGTCCCGGATCGAGGCGGAACACCTCCGCCCGTCCGTGCTCGGTCACCACCCCGCGCCCGTCGGTGGCGAACGGCTCGATCGCGACCACCGCGCCGACGGCCAGGCGCTCACGGCCCGCGTCCATCACGTTCGGGATCGGAGGCGGCGAGTGCACGGTCCAGCGGCCGACGCCGTGCCCGCACAGGTTGCGGACGGGTGCGGCGCCGGACGAGCGGATCGTCCGCTCGATCAGCGCGGACAGCTCCCGCACCTCGGTGTCCGGACGGAGCCTCCCGATGGCGGCCTCGAGCGCGGCGCGGGCGGCGTCCACGAGGCGGCGCAGCTCGGGCCGGTCGCCGACGTTGATGGTCACGGCGGTGTCCACCACCCAGCCGTCCACGTGCACGCCGACGTCGAGCTTGGCCAGGTCGCCGTCCTCGTAGACCGTGTCGTCCTCCGGCGACGGGCAGTAGTGCGCCGCGATCTGGTTGCGCGAGGTCTGCGCGGGGAAGGCGGGCGCGCCCCCTTGCCGCTCGATCTCCCGCTCCGTCGCCTCGCACACCTCGCGCAGGGACGCGCCGGGCCGGATCAGGCGCGCGCCCGCCTCCCGCGCCGCGGAGGCGATGCGGCCGGCCTCGCGGAGGCACTCCAGCGCGTGGGTGGAAAGCGGCTCTTTCGGTCGAGTCACCGGAGCTTCCAGGATGACAGGAAAGGAGGGAGCCCGAAAACTAAAACGCCCGGAACCTTGCGGTCCCGGGCGCCTGGATCGTTGGATCCGTGGGTCGAGGCGTTAGATCTTGACGACGTTTGCGGCGCGGGGTCCCTTCGGGCTGTCGACCACCTCGAAGCGAACGCGGTCGCCCTCGTTGAGCGTCCGGAACCCCTCGGCGCGGATCTCGGAGTGATGCACGAAGACGTCCGGACCACCCTCACGCGAGAGGAACCCGAAACCCTTCGCCTCGTTAAACCACTTCACCGTACCTTCGATCATGAACGTGCAGGCCTCCTTAGCCTTTGCCTAGCGCCACGTCACCTGCCCGCCCACGACCGGGAGTCACGAAACAGGCTCCCTCCAGAACGGCAGTGCACCGGCCACTAGAGCGACGGGGACACTAACAAAGCCCCGCTGTCTGTGTCAAGTATACCGCACTCGCATCATTATTTATGGCGCACGCGCCGCGCTCGCCCGGGCGCTGTCGGGTGTCGCACGGACACTGACAGCGCAGTTCGCTTCGTCGTCGAGCAAGAGGGGCCCGCCCCTCGAGCCGGTGGAAGCCGGCGCGGGCGCGCCTCGCCTCGTCCTTCCCGCTCATCGGCGTCCTCGATGGTACCCTCCGACGGAGAGGTGGAACGCTTGCGCTCCCTGCTGCTTCTGTGTGCTCTCGCCGTGCTCGCCAGCCGCGCCCGCGCCGCCGAGCCGCGCGGGCGGGACCTCGGGATCCCGTTCGACTTCGGCGCGCCGGGCGCCGGGAACGCGATCACCGACGTGCCGGGCGTGGAAGTCGGGCACGTGACCCTGATCCAGGGCGAAGGCGTCCGCACCGGGGTCACCGCGGTGATGCCGCGCGGCCGCGGCGACGCGGCGCGCGAGCCCTGCTTCGCCGGCTACTACTCCCTCAACGGCAACGGCGAGATGACCGGCATCGCCTGGGTCGAGGAGGCGGGCGTGCTCGACGGACCCGTGCTGATCACGAACACGAACGCGGTGGGCGTGGTCCGCGACGCCGCGATCCAGTACGCGTGGCGGCGCTGGGGCGGCGCCGGCGGCTGGGCCGACGCGCCCTGGTCGCTGCCGGTGGTAGCGGAGACCTGGGACGGGAGCCTCAACGACATCTACGGCGGCCACGTGAAGGCGGAGCACGCGTGGCAGGCGATCGACGCCGCGCGCGGGGGCCCGGTCGCGGAAGGCGCGGTCGGCGGCGGCACCGGCATGATCTGCTACGAGTTCAAGGGCGGCATCGGCACCGCGTCGCGGGTGCTGCCCGCGGAGGGCGGGGGCTTCACCGTGGGCGTGCTGGTGCAGGCGAACTTCGGCCTCCGCCCCCAGCTCCGGATCGCCGGCCTGCCCATCGGCCAGGAGCTGCGGGAGGGCGCGGCGCGCACGCAGGACACCGGCTCGATCATCATCGTGGTGGCCACGAACGCGCCGCTCCTGCCGCACCAGCTCAAGCGGCTGGCGCGCCGGGCCGCGCTCGGGCTCGCGCGCACCGGCAGCGTGGCCGGCAACGGCTCGGGCGACCTCTTCCTCGCGTTTTCGACCGCGAACCGGCGCGCCGGCGAGACCAGGGAGGCCGTGCCGCTCGAGATGTGGCCCAACGCGCGGATGGGCGCGCTGTTCGAAGCGACGGTCGGGGCGACCGAGGAGGCGATCGTCAACGCGCTGGTGGCCGGACGCACGATGACCGGGTACAAGGGCTACACCGTGCCCGGCCTGCCGCTCGAACGCGTGGTGGAGCTGCTGCGCCGGCACAACCGGCTGCAGCCGGCGTCGGGCCGATAGCGGGGCCGATGCGCCGCGCGGTGGCGACGATCGCGCTCGCGGCCGCGCTCGTGCCGGGCCTCGCGTGCCGCTGGATGCGCGAGGGCCGCTGGCAGGTCTATCACGACGAGGGACAGAACGCGCTCGCGAAGGGCCGCTACCGCGACGCGGAGGAGCAGTGGCAGGCGGCTCGCAGCGTGGCCGAAGGGTTCGGCCCCCAGGACCCGCGCCTGGGCACCACCCTGAGCGACCTCGGCCGCCTGTACGCGCTGCAGGGGCGCTACGCCGAGGCGGAGCCGCTCTACCGCCGCGCCGCCGAGGTGTGGCAGCGGGCGTGGGGCGCGGAGCATCCCGCGTTGGGCCAGGTGCTGGAGAACCTCGCCATGCTGCAGCACACCCAGGGCCGCTACGCGGAGGCGGCGCCCTTGTTCGAGCGCGCCCTGGCCATCAAGCGCAAGGCGCTGGGCGACGAGCACCCGGACGTGGCCGCGACGCTGCACCACCTCGGCACGCTGAACCGCGTGCAGGGACGCCACGGCCAGGCCGAGGCGCTCTACCGGCACGCGCTGGCCATCCGCGAGAAGGCGCTGGGGCCGCGCCACGCCGCGGTGGCGGCGAGCCTGAACGACCTCGGCGCGCTGCTGCGCCTGCAGGGGCAGCACGAGGAGGCGCGGGAGCTGCTGGAGCGCGCGGTGGCCGTCTGGGAGGGCGCGCCCGGCCCGCGCAACCTCGACCTCGCGCGCGGGCTCGACAACCTCGGCGACCTCTGGCGCGCCGAGGACCGGCTGGCCGAGGCCGAGCCGCTCTACCGCCGCGCGCTCGACATCCGCGAGAAGTCGCTGGGCCCCGACCACCCCGACGTGGCCACCAGCCTGAACCGGCTCGCGCTGCTGTACCGCTCGGAGGGCGACTACGCGCGCGCGGAGCCGCTCTACGACCGCGCGATCGCGATCTGGGAGAAGGCCTTCGGCCCCCGGCACCCCGACCTGGCGAGCGGTCTGAACAACCTCGCGCTGCTCTACTACGCGCAGGGCCGCTACGCGGAGGCGGAGCCGCTCTACCGCCGTGCGATCGAGATCCAGGAGTCGGCGCTCGGCCGCGAGCACCCCGACGTGGCCAAGACCCTCGACAACTACGGCTCGCTGCTGCGCAAGGTCGGGAAGTCGGCGCAGGCGAGGGCGATGGAAAAGAGGGCCACCGAGATTCGGACCCGGCACGCCTGGCAACAGCCCTAGGACGTCTCCCTATCCCGACGGCCCCACCAGGCGCTCGGGAGCTTCCCCGTCCAGGAACATCAGGTTCAACCGCGGAATGCTGTCGGGTCCGATGTAGAGATTCCTCACCTCCGCGCGGCTGCGGAAGGCGCCCTCGATCTCCTCGACCATCAGCAGCTCTCCCTTGGCCACCGCCATCGAGGTCAGGACGCGCGCGCCGCCGCGGCTGATGTTCTCCGCGATCGTGCGCTCCTCCTGGGGGCCCGGGCCCTGGGGCATGAGCCGGGTGAGGCGGAGGTTCACGAAGATGTCCACGCGCTGCCACTTGCGACGCTCCTTCGCGCTGGTGACCGGGGGCGGATCGCTGGGGAGGAAGAACAGGCCGCCCGGGTTCTTCTCGAAGCCCGGCGGCGCGGTCTTGCCCAGGAACATCACGCCCACCCGATACCCGGTCGGCTCGGACTGCACGTGGCGCACGAGCGCGTAGGTCCGGTAGGACGACTCCAGCAGGTCGTAGCGGCGGAACCGCTTCGGCAGCGGCATCGAGACGACGAAGACGTGGCCCTTCGCGGCGAGGTGGCGGACGTGGAACGCGGCGCCGCTCGCGGAGACGTTCTCGAGCGTGCTCATCTCCTCCCAGGCGGACCCGTCCGTCTTGAATCCCTGCACGCGGACGGGCAGGGACAGGCTCATGCGCGCGTCCTGGCGGCGGTTCCGGCCGCCGGCCTGCGGGTCTGACAAAGGGCCTCCGGCCTCGGCTCAGTCGCCCCCGAACGCACGAGAGGCCGGCGCGCGCGGGCGGCCGGCCTCAGGTCGCGGCGGCGCCCCCGAGGAGGACGGGGGCGGCGGGGCTACTTCCTCTTCGCGTACCAGTCGGCGTCGATCTGGGTGTATTGCGCCCACTTCTCGGGCAGCTCCTCCTGCGGGAAGATGGCCTGCACGGGGCACACGGGAACGCAAGCGCCGCAGTCGATGCACGTCTCGGGATCGATGTAGAGCTTGTTCTCGCCCGCGAACTCCGGCTCGTCCTTCTTCGGGTGGATGCAGTCCACCGGGCAGACTTCCACGCAGGCCGTGTCCTTCGTGTTGACGCACGGCTCCGCGATGACGTAGGTCATGGACGGCTCCTCCTTGGCGCTTGCTTCCCCGTGGTCCTTACAGGGGCGATCGGCATCCTACCCCAAAAGCCGGCGGCCGGTGTAGTAGGCTCCGGCGCGTGCGGGCGGTGGTGCAGCGCGTGTCCGAGGCCTCCGTGCGCGTGGAGGGCGCGGTGGTGGGCCAGATCGGCCCCGGGCTGCTCGTGCTGCTCGGCGTCGGACGCGGCGACGCGGAGAAGGACGCGGCGCAGCTCGCCGACCGGGTGCTGCACCTGCGCATCTTCGCGGACGAGGCGGGCCACCTGAACCGCTCGGTCGCGGAGACGGGGGGCGCCGCGCTCGTGGTCTCGCAGTTCACCCTCTACGGCGACGCGCGCAAGGGCCGCCGGCCCTCGTTCGTGGACGCCGCGCCCCCCGAGGAGGCGAATCCGCTCTACGCGGCCTTCTGCGCCCGCCTGCGCGCCGCGGGTTTGCGCGTGGAGCAGGGCGTGTTCCGCGCGATGATGGACGTGGCGCTCGTGAACCACGGCCCGGTGACCATCCTGCTCGACAGCGAGAAGCGGTTCTGACGCGCTCTAGGCGGCCACCACCCGGCGCGCGCCGGTGACCTTCTTCGTCACCAGCATCACCAGCGAGGCGACGCCCCAGCTCACCAGCGGCGCCAGCACCAGCCCGAACACCAGGTGGCCGCCGAGGTGCGCGGGCACGCTCAGCGTCCCGCCGTACTCCGGCGCGCTGTAGATGTTCTCGGTGCCGGTGGCGGCCGAGATCAGGATCGCGACGATCACGATCACGGTGGCCAGCGCCCACTGGATCTCGAGCAGGGGCAGCAGGTGCTTGTAGCTGCCGAAGCCCGTGGTGTGCACCCGCACGCCGTAGTACAGCGCCGAGGCCAGCAGCACGACGGTCATGCTCAGGAACCGGGCCGTGGAGTTCGGCACGCCGCCCAGGGACAGGGCCAGGCGCAGCAGCCCCACCACCAGGGTCAGGATCAGGAGCCCGCGCTGGAAGCGCACGTAGTCCGACACGCGCTTGCCGAAGATCATGGTCCGCCTCCTTCCGATGGCCCTTCCTAGACCTCCGCCGCGTGCGTGTCAAGCGCGGCCTCTGGTAGAGTCGCGCGACGCGAAGTGAGGACGCCAATGCAGTCGATGCGTTTTCCGAACGGAGCGTCTCCTCTGCCGCCGAGCCGGGATTCACTTCCGGCGAGGCGATGGGTGACGCTCGACGCGGAGTGAGGACGCCAATGCGATGACGCGAGAGAACTTCGCCAGCGGCACGCCCTGGGAGCCCGTGGTCGGCTACTCGCGCGCGGTGCGCGTCGGCGCGGCCGTGCACGTCTCGGGAACCACCGCCACCGACGAGCAGGGCCGCATCGTGGGGAAGGGCGACGCCTACGCGCAGGCGGTGCAGACGCTGCGCAACGTCGAGAAGGCGCTGGCCCGCGCCGGCGCGCGGCTGCCGGACGTCGTGCGCACGCGCATGTACGTGGTGCGCATCGCGGACTGGGAGGCGGTGGGCCGCGCGCACGGGGAGTTCTTCCGCGACATCCGGCCCGCCACCAGCCTGGTCGCGGTCAGCGCGCTGGTGGACCCCGACATGCTGGTCGAGATCGAGGCGGACGCGGTGGTCGCCACGGATTGACGGCGGGCGGCGCCGCGCGGCACGCCGCCTTCCTGGCCGCGGGCCTCTTCGTGTTCGTGCTGGCCCTGGAGCTGCTGAAGAAGGGGGCCGGCGCGGTCGGTCCGCTCCTGCGCGGCCTGGACGTCTCGGGGCTCGCCGGCGCGCTCGGGTTCGGCTGGGTGATGGCCTGCGTGGTGCTGTCGGGGTCGCCGGTGGCCGCGATCGCGCTGGCGCTGCTCGCGGCGCGCACGCTCGACACCGACGAGGCGTTCGGGATGATCGCTGGCTCGCGGCTGGGCGCCTCGTTCGTGGTGCTGGTGGTCGGCATGCTGGACGACTGGCGGCATCGCCGGACGCAGAAGCGCAGCGCCTACATCGGCGTGGCCGCGCTGGTGACCACCGCGGTCGTCTACGTGCCGGCCATGGTGCTCGGCCTCGCCGCGCTGCACGCCGGAGCGTTCGCGGGGCTGCGCATCGAAGGCCGGCAGCTCGGGTCGGTGGTGGGCGCGGTGTACGGGCCGCTGACCACCACGCTGGTCCGGCACCTGCCGGCGGCGGTCACCTTCCTGGCCGGGGTGGGGCTGCTGCTCTGCGCCTTCCGCCTGATCGACCGCGCGTTGCCGGACCTGCAGGGCCGCGAGAGCCCTATCGCCCAGGCCGGCCGCGTCGCGTTCCAGCCGTGGTTCATGTTCGCGATCGGGCTGGGCGTGACGGCGCTGACCCTGTCGGTCTCGATGTCGCTGTCGCTGCTCGTGCCGCTGGCCGCGCGCGGCTACGTGCGCCGCGAGAACGTGGTGCCCTACATCCTGGGCGCGAACATCACCACCTTCATCGACACGCTGTTCGCGGGCGCGCTGGTGGGCCATCCCGACGGCGTGCGCATCGTGGCCGTGCTGATGACCACGGTGACGGTGCTGTCGCTGCCGCTGGTGTTCTGGATGCCCTACACCTTCGAGAGGCTGGTGGACCGGGTGGCGCGCGCGGCCACCGGCGACGGGCGGGCGGTGGCGGTGTTCGTGGCGTCGCTGTTCCTGGCCCCCTTGCTGCTGCTCGCCCTATGAACGCCCGGGAGATGGACGGCCTGGTCTTCGTGGACCGCTCGCCGCGCGGCGACTGGGCGCTCTCCCTCGCCGCGCTGCTGCCCGGGCGCGAGCGGTGGGGCTTCCACCTGCTGGCCACGGAGAGCGACCGCGAGGCCGACGCGGGCTTGCTCGACCGCGCCGCCGGGCGGCTCGCCGGCGCGCGCGCGGTGCGCCGGGTGGTGCGGCCGGGTCCTCCGCGCCGCGCGATCGTGGCCGAGGCCGAGGCGCAGCGGTACGACCTGATCGTGCTGCCGCCCGCCGGACGGAACGCGCTGCAGCGGATGATCCGGGGCTCGCGCGTGGCGACGGTGGTGCGGCGCGTGCACGCCCCCGTGCTGGTGGCGCGCCATCCTCCGGCCCGCGTCGAGCGGGTCCTGGCCGCGGTCTCCGGCGGCGCGGCCACCGACGCGGTGGTGGCCTGGGCGGCGGAGCTGGGCGCGGGCCTGGGCGCGCACGTGGACTACCTGCACGTCTCGTCCGAGGTCGCGCTGCCGTTCCCGCCGCACGGGGAAGGCGGGCCGCGGGTGCCGCCGCCGCCCGACGCCCTGCACTCGGCGCAGGCGGCGCTGGCGCGCGCCGGCGGGAGCGGCTCCCTGATCGTGCGCGAGGGGCTCGCCGTGGACGAAGTGCTCGACGCGTTCGAGTCGGGATCCTACGACCTGCTGGTCGCCGGCTCCTCGCCGGAGGTGGGACACGAGCGCGTCGGCCGCGAGCACGCCACCGAGCGCATCGTGCTCGGCTGCCCGGGCTCCACGCTGATCGTGCCCGCGGGCGCGCCCGCCGTCTCCGAGGCGCGTTGACCGCGCGCGGCAAGCCGGCCTAGACTCGAAGCTTCCCGGCATCTCCAGGAGGCATCCATGACGACGCGGCGGGACTTCCTTCAGACCATCGCCGGCGGCCTCGGGGTGGCGGCGCTGGGCGCCCCGCGCCACGCCGCGGCCGCCGGCCGCCCTCCCATCGGGCTCCAGCTCTACAGCCTGCGTCACCAGCTCCAGAAGGACGTGCCCGGCACGCTGGCCAAGGTGAAGGCGATGGGCTTCGAGGACGTGGAGACCGCCGGCACCTACGGGATGTCGGTGGCGGACTTCGCGGCCGCGTTGCGCCAGGCCGGCCTGCGCGCGCGCGCCGCGCACTTCCCGTACGAGCAGTTCCGCGACGACGCGGCCGGCGTCGTGCGCGACGCGCAGGCGCTGGGGGCGAGCTTCATGGTGTGCGCCTGGATCCCGCACCAGGGCGCGTTCTCTTCCGAGCACGTGAAGGGGGCGGCCGCGGTGTTCGGCGGCGCCGCTCGCGCCGGCAAGCCGCAGGGCCTGCGTTTCGCCTATCACCTGCACGGCTACGAGTTCGTGGCCGCGCCCGGGGGCACGCTGTTCGACGCGCTGGTGGCGCAGACCGCGAACGACGGCGTCAACTTCGAGGTGGACGTGCTGTGGGCGAAGGCGGGCGGCGCCGACCCCGGGAAGCTGATCGAGAAGCTCGCGGGCCGGGTGCCGCTCACGCACCTGAAGGACATGCGCAAGGGCACGCAGTACACGCCCCCGGTGGCCTCGCTCCCCGACGACACCAACGTGGTGCTGGGCACCGGGCTGCTCGACTTCCCGGCCATCCTGAAAGCGTCCGAGAAGGCGGGGGTCGAGATCCACTTCCTGGAGGACGAGCACACGGAGTCGATCGCGCAGCTTCCGCGGAGCCTCGCCTACCTGCGCACGATCGCCGGCTGATCGCGGGCGCGCCGCCGTGATGGTCACGCGGCTGTTCCTGGTCCGTCACGGCGCCACGCCCCACAGCGCCGAGGACCGCTTCGCGGGCTGGACGGACGTGGACCTCTCGCCCGAGGGGCGCGACCAGGCGCAGCGGCTCGCCCGCCGCCTGGCCGACGACCGCGTGCGCGCGGTCTACGCGAGCCCGATGCGACGCACGCTCGACACCGCTTCGATCCTGGGCGCGCCGCACGGCCTGGAGCCGGTGACGCGGGACGGGCTGCGCGAGATCAGCCACGGGCGCTGGGAAGGGCTGCGGCGCGCGGACGTGGAGGCGCGCTTCGCGGAGGAGTACGCGGCCTGGGAGGAGGACCCGTTCACGTTCGCGCCGGAGGGGGGCGAGAGCGGGCTCGACGTGATGGCGCGCGCGCTGCCCGTCATCCGCGAGATCGTGCTCACGCACGAGGGGCAGAACGTGATCGTGGTGTCGCACAAGGCCACGCTGCGGCTGGTGATCTCGAGCCTGCTCGGCTTCGACGCGCGCGGCTATCGCGACCGGCTCGACCAGTCGCCCGCCTGCCTCAACGTCATCGACTTCAAGGACCCGGTGCGCGCGCGGCTGATGTTGTTCAACGACGTGTCGCACTACGCCGACCATCCCGGCCGGCCGCGCTCGCACCTGTCGAAGTGGTGGGACAACGCGGCGGGCGGGCGCGCGACGGAGGGCGCCTAGCCCGCGGCGCGCAAGGGCTCGAGCAGGCCTTCCAGCTCCCGTGCCGCCTCGTCGGACCGCAGCCGGGCGCGGGGGCGTGCCGCGCGCAGGTAGAAGGTGTCGCGCGCCTGGCCGGCCCACGTCTCGACCGACATCTGCTCGGGGAACAGGCCCAGCCGCGCCAGGCGCTCGAGCAGGCTGCCCAGGAACCCGACGCGGTCGGGCCCGCGCACCTCCAGGAACACGTAGGGACCGCTCTCCGGCGAGGCGTCGATGTAGTAGCTGTCGAGGGTGATCGGCGCGGGCGGACCCGGCGGCGTGGCGGCGGTGGCCAGCGCGAGCGCGTCCACCGCGCGAGGGTCGGCCAGCCCGTCCTGCGCGACCAGGTGGAACTCGGACACCCAGCCGCCGCCGTCCACCCTGCGCGCGAACCCGCGCACGATGCTGAGCCGCGCCTGCGAGAGCCCGAGCGACAGGCGCCCGCACCAGCCGTCGGGAAACGCGCCTTCCAGCCGCAACGAGAACGAGCCTCCGCCGCGCGGCTGCAGGCGCACGCGGGGCGTGGGGCCGGCTCCGTCGCCGGTGACGAGCTCGAAGAAGCGGCGGTGGATCAGGCGATCGCGCAAGGGGCCTCCCGGACACCGCTCTCATGGCAACGGACGTGCCACGCCGCCGGGCCGGGCACGCGGGCGTCACATCCGGCGTCCTGCCCGGGACTTGCGCCGTGACGAGCGCGTCCGCGTCCCGTCGCCGCCCCCACGCCGCCGTCACCCGGCGTGGATGGACACGACGAAAACGTCGCGGCGTGCCGCGGGCGCGAGAGCCACTACAATCGGCGCGTGGTGGAGCGGACGGGCGTGCTCGTGGACGCGCAGGCCGGCCCCGGCGTGCTGCACCAGCTCACCGGCGTGATCGCGCGCCACCAGGGCGACATCGCGTCGGTGGACATCCTGGACAACCGGCAGAGCGGCAGTCGCCTCTACCTCGAGATCGACCTGCCCGGCAGCGCGGCCCCGCTGGTCGAGGAGCTGCGCGCGCTGCCGGTGGTGCGCGGGCTCGAGGTGGTCAGCACGTTCCAGGCCGTCTACGGCAAGCGCATCATCATCATGGGCGGCGGCGCGCAGGTCGGCCAGGTGGCGATCGGCGCGATCTCCGAGGCGGACCGCCACAACATCCGCGGCGAGCGGATCTCGGTGGACACGATCCCGCTGGTGGGGGAGCGCCCGCTGGCCGACGCGGTGCGCGCGGTGACGCGCCTGCCGCGCGCGCGCGTGCTGGTGCTGGCCGGAGCCTTGATGGGCGGCGACATCGAGCAGGCGGTGCGCGAGGTGCGCGCGCAGGGGCTGATCGTGATCAGTTTGAACATGGCCGGCAGCGTGCCCGAGGCCGCCGACCTGGTGGTGAGCGACCCCGTCCAGGCCGGCGTGATGGCGGTGATGGCCGTGGCCGAGACCGCGTCCTTCAATCTCGAGCGCCTCAAGCGGAGGACGTTCTAGGAAGGGGATCCGTCAGGGCCGGCGCTCGAACTCGGAGATGGCCTCGTCCTGGCCGAGCAGGAAGGCCAGCTCGTCCACCCCGTTGAGCAGGCAGTAGCGGGCGAACGGCTCGATCTCGAAGGTCGCGCGCGTGCCGTCCGCGAGCGTCACGGTCCGCCGATCGAGGTCCACGGTGACCGGCGTGCCCGGCGCGGCGGTGAGGCGGCGGTGGACGTCGGGCGGGACCACGATCGGCAGCAGGCCGTTCTTCAGCGCGTTGTTGCGGAAGATGTCGGCGATCGACGTGCTGATCACGGCGCGGAAGCCGGCGTCCACCAGCGCCCAGGGCGCGTGCTCGCGCGAGGAGCCGCAGCCGAAGTTGTCGCCGGCCACCAGCACCGCGGCGCCCTGCGCTTCCGGGCGGTTCAGCACGAAGTCCGGCCGCGGCCGCCCCTGCGCGTCGTAGCGCCAGTCCGCGAAGAGCGACTGGCCGAGGCCCGACCGGCCCGTGCCCTTCAGGAAGCGCGCGGGGATGATCTGGTCGGTGTCCACGTTGTCCACCGGCAGCACCACCGTCGGCGAGGTGAACGTCGTGACCTTCGCGGGCGCGGTCACGAGGCGAGCACCTGGCGCGCGTCGGCGATGCGGCCGCTGAGCGCGCTGGCCGCCGCGGTGAGCGGGCTGGCCAGGAAGGTGCGGCCGCCCGCCCCCTGGCGCCCCTCGAAGTTCCGGTTCGACGTGCTCACCGCGTATTGGCCGGGCTGGAGCTGGTCCCCGTTCATCGCGATGCACATCGAGCAGCCGGCCTCGCGCCAGTCCGCGCCGGCCTCGCGGAACACGCGGTCCAGGCCCTCCGCCTCCGCCGCCTTCTTCACCTGCTGCGAGCCCGGTACCACCAGCACGCGCACGGTCGAGGCGACCTTGCGGCCCTGGAGCACGCGCGCGGCCTCGCGCAGGTCGCTCAGGCGCGAGTTGGTGCAGCTCCCGATGAACACCACGTCCACCGGGTGGCCCAGGAGCGGCTCGCCGGGCGTGAGCCCCATGTAGCGCAGCGCCTTCTCCAGCGACGGCTGGCCGGCCGGGTCGGGCACGCGGGCGGTGATCGGCACGCCCATGCCGGGGTTGGTGCCGTAGGTGATCATCGGCTCGATCGCCGCGCCCTCGAAGCGCTCCACGCGGTCGAAGCGCGCGCCCTCGTCGGTGGGCAGCGCCCGCCAGCGGCGCACCGCCTCGTCCCAGGCCTTTCCCCGGGGCGCGTGCGGGCGGCCGGACAGGTACTGGAGCGTCGTGTCGTCCGGCGCCACCATGCCGGCGCGCGCGCCGGCCTCGATGGACATGTTGCACACGGTCATGCGCTCTTCCATGGTCAGCGCGCGCACCGCCTCGCCGCGGTACTCGACCGCGTGGCCGGTGGCCCCGCCCACGCCCAGCCGCGCGATGATGGCCAGGATCAGGTCCTTGGCGGTCACGCCGGGGCGCAGCCGCCCGCCGACCTCGACCGCCAGGGTCTTCGGCGGCCGCTGCAGCAGGCACTGCGTCGCCAGCACGTGGCCGACCTCGCTGGTGCCGATGCCGAAGGCCAGCGCGCCGAACGCGCCGTGGGTCGCGGTGTGGCTGTCGCCGCAGACGATGGTCATGCCCGGCTGCGTGAGCCCCTGCTCGGGGCCGATCACGTGCACGATGCCCTGCTTCTCCGAGCCGAGCGGGTGGAGCGTGATGCCGAACTCGCGGCAGTTCGCCTCGAGCGCGGCGATCTGCGCCGCGGCCTGCGCGTCGGTCACCGGGATGCGGCCGTCCGGCCCGCGCGGGGTCGTCGGCGTGGAGTGGTCCATGGTGGCGACGGTGCGGTCGGGGCGCCGCACGCGGAGCCCACGTTCGCGCAGCAGCGCGAACGCCTGCGGCGAGGTCACCTCGTGGACGAGGTGCAGGTCGACGTACAGCACGGCGGGCGTGTCCGCGGTGGCCGGCCGCACCTCGTGCGCGTCCCAGAGCTTGCGGAACAGCGTGCGGCCCCCCGCGGGGGAGCCCGTCACGGGCGCAGCCCCGCCGCCGGCGCCGCGCCGGCCGCCGGTGCCGTGCCGGCTGCCGGCGCCGTGCCGGCTGCCGGCGCCGTGGTCGCGCCGTCGCGCAGCAGCTTCAGCTCGAGGCTGTCGGCCAGCGCCTGGCCGCTCGCCTCGATGATGTTCTCGGAGACGCCGATCGTGCTCCAGCGCTCCTCGCCCTGGGCGGCCTCGATCAGCACCCGCGTGCGCGCCCCCGTGGCCGCCTCCGGGTCGAGGATGCGCACCTTGTAGTCGGCCAGCCGGACGTCGGCGAGCCGCGGATAGTGGGGCACCAGCGCCTTGCGCAGCGCGCGGTCCAGCGCGTGCACGGGGCCGGCGCCTTCGGACGCGGTGTGCACGGTCTCGCCCCCCACCCGCAGCTTGACCGTGGCCTCGGCCAGCATCTTCCCGCCGTCGCGCGTGGCCGCCGTGACGACGAGCGCCTGCACCTCGAACGGCGGGACGTACCCCGGACGGCTGCGGCGCACGAGCAGCTCGAACGAGCCCTCGGCCGCCTCGAACTGGTAGCCCTGGTTCTCGAGCTCCTTGACCCGTGCCACCACCGTCTTCTCCTGGCCGCGCGCGTCGAGGCCGAGCGCGCCCGCGCGCACGCGCACGTTGCCGCGGCCGCTCAGCTCGGAGACCACGGCGTGCCGGCGGTTGCCGACCAGCTCGGGCGGCACGTGCTCGTAGCTCTCCGCGATCTTCTCCACCGCGGCCACGTGCACGCCGCCCTTGTGCGCGAAGGCGGACGCGCCCACGTAGGGCGCGTGGGGGTCGGGGTTCAGGTTCGCGATCTCGGAGACGGCCCGGGACAGCTCGGTGAGGCGGGTCAGGCTCTCGGGCGGCACGCAGTGGTGGCCCATCTTCAGCTGCAGCGCGGGGATGACCGAGACCAGGTTCGCGTTGCCGCAGCGCTCGCCGTAGCCGTTGATCGTGCCCTGCACCTGCGTGCAGCCGGCCTCCACCGCGGCGAGGGCGTTCGCGACCGCCATCTCGCCGTCGTTGTGGGTGTGCGCGCCGAGCGGGGTCTGGACCCGCGCCCTCACCTCGCCGACCACGCGCGCGACCCAGGCGGGCAGGCTGCCGCCGTTGGTATCGCAGAGCACGATCCAGTCGGCGCCGGCCTTGGCGGCGGCCTCGACCGTCCAAAGGGCATAGGCGGGATCGGCGCGGTAGCCGTCGAAGAAGTGTTCGGCGTCGTAGACCACCTCGCGCCCGTTCTCCTTCAGGAAGGCCACGCTGTCCGCGATCATGGCCAGGTTCTCCTCGGCCGTGGTCTCCAGCACCTTCTCGACGTGCAGGCGCCACGACTTGCCGAAGAGCGCCACCGCCGGCGTCTCCGCCTCGAGCAGCGCGCGGAGGTTCGGGTCGTCCTGCGGGCGCACCCCGGCCTTGCGCGTGGACCCGAACGCGGTCAGCTTCGCCTGACGCAGCACGAGCGACTTCGCCCGGCGGAAGAACTCGGAGTCCTTCGGGTTGCTGGCCGGCCAGCCGCCCTCGATGTAGTGGATGCCGAACCCGTCGAGGAGCACCGCGATCTTGAGCTTGTCCTCGACGGAGAGGCTCAGCCCCTCGCTCTGGGTGCCGTCCCGCAACGTCGTATCGAAGAGGAACACGTTCGGCATCATGATCTCCTTCATCTCAGGGGGGATCGCTCGGGCCGATGGCACGGCTGCGACGAGGGCCCTCGCGCTCCCCCCTGAACCCCCCTGGTCGGCGCCGCCGCGCTGCGCACGTCGCCGCCGGCACCCGCCCGCTCGGCCCAGAACGACTCGAACTCCGAGAGCTTGCCGTCGATCACCGTGGCGAACGGCACCCCGGCCAGCGCTTCCGTCGTCTTGAGGCCGTGGCCGGTGATCAGCAGCACGACCGGGCGGCCGTCGGCGAAGGCGCCCCCGGCCGCCAGGCGCTTCGCCGCCGCCACCACGGTGCCGCCCGCGGTCTCGGTGAACAGGCCCTCCGACTGCGCGAGCAGCCGGATGCCCTCGATCACCTCGCCGTCTCCCGGGTCTTCGGCGCGGCCGCCCGTGCGGCGGATCACCGCCAGCGCCGACGGGCCGTCCGCGGGATCGCCGATGGCCAGGCTGCGCACGATCGTCGAGGGCTTCACCGGCCGCACCTGCTCCAGCTTCCGCTTCCAGGCGCCCGCGATCGGGGCGCAACCCTCCGGCTGCGCGCCGTGCAGCGAGAACGGCGCGTCCTCGACCAGCCCGAGCGCGACGAGCTGCTGGAACGCCTTCTCGACCTTGCCGATCAGGCTGCCGCCGGCCATCGGCGAGACGACGTGGCCCGGCAGCGACCAGCCGCGCTGCTCGGCCAGCTCGAAGCCGACCGTCTTGGAGCCCTCGCCGTAGTAGGCGCGCAGGTTCACGTTGACCATGCCCCAGCGGTGCCGATCCGCGATCTCCGCGCACAGGCGGTTCACCCGGTCGTAGTTCCCGCGCACGCCGACCAGCGTCGCGCCGTAGGCCGCGGTGGTGGTCAGCTTCGCGGCCTCGAGGTCCTCGGGCACCAGCACCACCGCGTGGAGCCCGGCCGCGGCCGCCCCCGCCGCCACCGCGTTGGCGAGGTTGCCGGTAGACGCGCAGCCGACCGTGTCCATGCCGAACTCCCTGGCCTTGGTCAGCGCGACCGCCACCACGCGATCCTTGAACGAGAGCGAGGGATGGCAGGCGGCGTCGTATTTGACCCACAGGTCGCGGATCCCGAGCAGGCGTCCGAGCCGCGGCACGGGCAGGAGCGGCGTGAACCCGGTGCCGCGACCCACGGTGGGCTCGCCGTCGATCGGAAGCAGCTCGCGATAGCGCCAGAGGTCGCGGGGCCGGGCGGCGATCGCGTCGGGGGTGAAGGTGCGGCGCGCGCGGTCGAGGTCGTAGAGCGGCTCGAGGGCGCCCCAGCACTCCGGGCACACCGCGACCGGCTCTTTCGCGACCTCCTTGCCGCATTCCCGGCATTTCAGCGCCAGCACACCGCTCATCCGCCTCCCCCCAGAAACAAAAAAAGCCCCCGGCGTTTCCGCCGGAGGCCTCGTCTGCGCGCGCCTTTCGCTAGGCGGGCAGGGGCCTCCGGCGAATGCTAATCAGGGGCATCGCCATCAGGCCCGTGCGCGGACGCCGGGCGCTCGCGAGCGCGGCGAGGCGAGGCGACGTCCGTGGCATGGGGCGGAGTATAGCAAGGCACGCCGGAGACGTGTCAACCGGCGGTTGTGTCATGCGCTCGTTCCCGGTTCCGACATTTCTGGCGGCTCGCGCCGCGGCCCCGCACGATCGTGTCGGCCGCGAGCGCGCAGCCGCCGCGCACGTGCCTGCGCGCAAGTGGCTGAGCGCGTATGCGGCACCCGCGCGTTCTCCTCCGGCGCGCACGGTGGAACGCCCCTTGCTCCTGCGCGGGCCAACCCGAGGAGGTGGAGATGCCGCACCGTCGAAGCTCGAACACGTGCTGCGCGCTCGCGGCCGCCGTCGTGCTCGCTCTCGCCGCGGGGCCCGCGCGCGGCGAGGACGCTCCCACCGCGCCCGCGCCGGCCCCGACCCCCGCGCCGACCCCGACGCCGGCGGCCACGCCCGACGAGCCGGCCAGCCAGCCGCCCGGGATCGAGATCGTCGGCTTCGTGGACACGTACTACGGGTTCAACTTCAACCGGCCGGACGGCGACGTGCAGCTCCGCAACTTCGACACGAAGCACAACCAGCTCAGCCTCGGGCTGCTGGAGGTCGCGCTGGAGCAGAAGCCGACGCCGCAGAGCCGGCTCGGCTTCCGCGCGGATCTCGACTTCGGGCCGACCACCGACATGGTCCACGCGGCGGAACCCGGCGGCGCCGACATCTTCAAGGCCTTCGAGCAGGCCTACCTGAGCTGGCTCGCGCCCGCCGGCAACGGGCTGCAGTTGGACGTCGGGAAGTTCGTCACCCCGCACGGGGCCGAGGTGATCGAGGCCAAGGACAACTGGAACTACTCCCGCTCGCTGCTCTTCGCGCTGGCCATCCCGTACTACCACGTCGGCGTGCGCGGCACGTACGCGATCAACGACCGGGTGTCGCTCGGCGGGTTCCTGGTGAACGGCTGGAACAACGCGGTGGACAACAACTCGGGCAAGACCTTCGGGCTGCAGGCGATCGTCAAGCCGCACCCGAAGCTGACGCTGGCCCAGAACGTGATGATGGGCCCCGAGCAGGCCGACAACACCGACGACAGCCGCTTCCTGACCGACACGACCGTCACCTTCAACGCGACCTCGGCCGTGAGCTTCATGGTCAACTACGACCGGGGCACCGACACCCTCGCGGGCGCGGGCGTGAGCTGGCAGGGCGTGGCCGCCTACGCGCGGCTGCAGGCCACGCCGACCTGGGCCATCACCCCACGCGTGGAGTGGCTCGACGACTCCGACGGCTTCATGACCGGCGTGTCGCAGACGCTGCGCGAGGTGACCCTCACCAGCGAGCACAAGGTCAGCGGCGGCCTGCTCGCCCGCTTCGAGCTGCGACGGGACATGGCCGAGGAGGCGTTCTTCCTGAAGGACGACGGCAGCCTGTCGAAGAGCCAGACGACCTTCGCGATCGGGCTGGTGTACGCGTTCGGGTCGAGGTTCTAGCTCGCACGGACCGTACCCGAACCCGAACCCGAAACCGTACCCGAAACCGAGGCCGTACCCGAGGCCGTACCCGAAACCGAGGCCTGCTGTCCGCGGCTTTGGCCCGGGTACGTCTCCGGCTTTTCGTCGGTCTCGGAATCGGATACCGGTACCGATGCGGGTGCGGTTTCGGTCCGGTTCGGATACCGGTACCGATACGCGCACGGACACCGTCGCCCCGCTGGCGATGAGCTAGCATTCCTCCTCATCCGTCGGTCCGTCCCCATCTCCCGGAGGAATGGCGCTTGGACGTCCGCCAGCTCGAGATGTTCCGCGCGGTGGCCGAGGAGGG
>DATBIZ010000716.1:0-4843 GCA_036556645.1 Vicinamibacteria bacterium
CTGGGGCGCCGGTCCGATCGGCAAGGCCTGGGCGCGCGACCTGCGCGCGGAGGGAGGGACGGTCGCCGCGTTCGTGGAGGTGGACCCGCGCAAGATCGGGCGCGTCGTGCACGGCGCGCCGGTGGTGCCGGTGGCGGGCGCCACCGCCGTCGCCGGCGCGGTCCATCTCGCGGCCGTCGGCCAGAGGGGCGCGCGGGAGCGGATCCGCGCGGCCGCGGCGGCGCTGGGCCTGCGCGAGGGGCGCGACCTGCTCGCGGTCGCGTGACCGGGACGATGACCGACCCGATCACCCTGCGGCCGGCGACCCGACGCGACCGGCCGTTCGTCGGGTCCCTGGCCGCGGAGGCCTTCGCGACCTACGGCGACTACGGCCCCCTGCTCCTCGACTGGCTGGCCACGCCCGGGGTCGAGGGCACGATCGCGGAGATCGCGGGCAAGCCGGTGGGCCTCGCGCTGCTCGCCTTCGTCGCCGATCCGGGCTCGCGCGCGCACTGGGTGGCGGACGTGCTGGCCATCGCGGTGGCGCCGGAGGCGCGGCGCCGCGGCGCGGGCCGGCGGCTGATCGCGGCCGCGGTGGCGCGCGCCGAGCAGGCGGCGCGGCTCGGCCCGGTGCGCGCGCTGCGGCTCAGCGTGGCCGAGGACAACGCCGCCGCCCGCGCCCTCTTCGAAGCGGCCGGGTTTCGCTACTCCGGCCAGGAGGAGCGCTTCTACCCCCGCGGCCAGCGCGCGCTGCACATGCGCCGGCCGCTATAATCGCGGACGGCGAAACGACGCGGCGGCTTCCGTGACCACATGATCCTCCTGTCCCTGGTCTCTCTCCTGGCCGCCGCGCCGCCGACGCCGGCCGTGCCGCGCCTCGAGAAGATGGCGCGCGTGCTGGCGCTCGAGGACCGCCGGGAGACCGGCGCCGGCGAGCTCGACCGCTATCTCCACGACGCCGACGCCGGCGTGCGGCGCCGCGCCGCGCTGGCCGCCGGCCGCATCGCCGACCCGGCGCTCGCCCCGTCGCTGGTCGAGCTGATGAACGACGCCGAGCCCGAGGTGCGGCAGATGGCGGCGTTCGCGCTCGGGCTGGTCGGCGACGCCGTGGCCGTGGACCGCCTCCTCGCCGCCCTGCAGGATCCCGAGCCGGGCGTGCGCGGCCGCGCGGCCGAGGCGCTGGGGCGCATCGGGGGCACCGGGGTGGCCGCCGCGGTCGCCCGTTTCGCGGTCGCCTCCACGCCGCCGGGTGTGCGGCCGCTGACCATCCGCGGCGACGATCCCGGCTCGCCCGGCGATCCGTGGATGGCGCTGCGCCTGGCGCTGTTCGCGCTGGCGCGGCTCAAGGATCCCGCCGCCGCGCAGACCGCGCTCCTGGAGCACGGCCGCCCGCGCTACGACTGGTGGGCCGCGACCTGGGTGGCCATGCGCCTGGAGAGCCCGGCGCTGCGGCCGGCGCTCCTCGCCGCCGCCGCCTCCACGGACGCGCGCGCGCGGGCGCTGGCCGCGCGCGGCCTCGGCGCGCTGAAGGACGCCTCCGCGGTGGAGACGCTGGGCACGCTCCTGCGCGACCGCGACGAGGCGGTGGTCGTGCAGGCGCTGCGCGCGCTGGCCGCGATCGGCGACGCGCGCGGCACCGCGCTGGTGGCGCCGCTGCTCTCGTCGAAGAACGAGCTCCACGCCTGGGAGGCGCTGCGCGCGCTGGGGTCGCTGCCGCCGGACCGCGCGCAGCGGCCGGCCCTGGCGGGGCTCGTCGGCGACGAGCGGCCGTGGATGCGTGCGGCCGCGCTGCCGGCCCTGGCCCGCCTCGACCGCGAGGAGTTCGCCCTGGTCCTCTCCGGCCTCGACCCCGACCCGGTGTGGTGGGTCCGCGCCGCGCTGGCCGGCGCGCTGGCGGAGGCGGGCGACGAGGTGAGCGTGGGCGTGCTGCTGGCGTCGCTCAAGGACGCCGACGCGCGCGTGCTGCCCGCGGTGCTGGAGGCGCTGCGCGTGGCGCGCGGCAAGGACGCGGTGGACACGCTCCGGCGGCACCTCGCGCACGAGGACTTCGCGGTGCGGGCCGCGGCCGCGGAAGGGCTGGCGGCCCTGCAGGCCACCGGCCTGGCCGCCGACCTCGCCGCCGCCTACCGCCGCGGCCTCGACGACGCCGACCCCGACGCGCGGGTGGCGGCGCTGGAAGCGCTCGCGCTGCAGAAGGACGCGGCGGCGTGGCCGGCCCTCGCCGCGGCGGCGGAGAGCGACCCCGCGCGCGTGGTCAGGAGCCGCGCGGCCGCGCTGCTGCGCGCGGCGGGCCGGGAGGCGCCGCGGAGCGGGCCGCACCCGATCGTCCGCCCCCCGGCCGACTACCGCGAGGCGATGGCGCCCTACGATCCCCCGCCGGGCGCGGAGCTGTTCACCCCCCGCGCGCGCCTGCACACCTCGCGGGGCGTGATCGAGATCCACCTGGACATCGTGGAGGCGCCGCTCACCAGCGCGGCGTTCCTCGACCTCGCGCGCCAGGGGTTCTACAACGGCCTCACCTTCCACCGCGTGGTCCCGGACTTCGTGGTGCAGGGCGGAGACCCGCGCGGCGACGGCAGCGGCGGGCCCGGGTACACCCTGCGCGACGAGGTGGGCCAGCGCCCGTACGGGCCGGGCGCGGTGGGCATCGCCCTGGCCGGCAAGGACACCGGCGGCAGCCAGTTCTTCATCACGCTCTCCCCGCAGCCCCACCTCGACGGCAACTACACGCTGCTGGGCTGGGTGGCGGAGGGGCTGGATGTCGCGCAGCGGATCCGGCCCGGCGACACGATCGAGCGCGTCGAGGTCTGGACGGGGCGTTGAGGCCGGACGACCGGCCACGCGCCGCGCCGCGCCTGCTGGCCCTCGACATCGACGGCACGCTGCTGCGCACCGACAAGACCCTCTCGTCCCGGACGCGGGCCGCGGTGGACGCCGCCCGCGCGCGGGGCGTGCACGTGGCGCTGGTGACCGGGCGCCGCTACCCGTCCGCGCGCCAGGTGGCCGAGGACCTCGGGGGAGACGTCCCGCTCGTCCTGCACAACGGCGCGTTGATCCTCGACGTGGACGAGGGGAGGACGGAGATCCTCCGCTGCCGCCCGCTGCCGCGGGCGCTCGCGCTGGAGACCGTGGCCGTCGGCCGCCGGCACGGCGCCGACCCGGTCGTCCACTGCGGGCAACGCGGCGAGGGGCGGCTGCTCGTGCACGAGGGGCCGTACTCGAGCACGCTGCTCGCGTACTACCTGGACAGGTCGCATCCGGACGTCACCGCGTGCGTCGCCATCGAGGAAGCGCTCGCCGAGGACCCTCTGCAGGTGATGTTCGGCGGCCGCATCGGCGAGATGGAGACGCTGCTCCCGGCGCTGCGCACCGCGCTCGGCGACCGCGTGAAGATCGAGCGCACCGTCTATCCGGCGCAGGGAGTGGGCCTGCTCGACGTCCTCGAGCGCACGGTCGGCAAGGCCGAGGCGCTGCGGTTCCTCCAGCAGAGATGGCGGATCACCGCCGCGGAGACGATGGCGATCGGCGACAACTGGAACGACCGCGAGATGCTCCACGCCGCGGGGGTCGGGCTCGTGATGGGGAATGCGGATCCGGAGCTGAGGGACATGGGACTGCCCGTGCTGCCCACGTCCGACGAGGACGGGGTTGCGGCCGCCATAGAGGAGTACATCCTGGGATAGGGCCGCACGCATTCGGGCACAGGCACCGCGCAGGCACAAGGCCGACGCCTCCGTGATATCCCCGCGCTCCGGTCCGAGGCGTGGCTGCCGGAGTGGCGCTCCTGGAACGACAAAGGGGGTGAGACCCTCACCCCCTCTTCTCGTGGCCGACGGACGGATCTACTTCTTCTTCGTGGTGGCCTTCTTCGGAGAGGCCTTCTTCGCCTTCTTCATGGGTTTGATCCCCCCTCTCATCGGGTGATCTGCCGGCGCCTGCCGTCAGCTCACGAAAAAAATGGGGGAGGGTGATCGGTCCACCCCCCCTTTCTGTCCGGGGCGCTTACTTCTTCTTCTTCGCTCCGCCCTTCTTCGCGGCGCCCTTCTTCTTGGCCGGCATTCTGGAGATCCCCCCTTTCGGTCCAAGCATGGACAGAGGTAGCCCTTGTCTAGATGTCGCGTGACAAGGGGCGTTGCATACTAGGCGTAGGGTAGGGACGGCCCCGAGGGTTGTCAAGCATTTTTTTGCGTTCCGGCAGGTCCATGCTCCGGCAAAGGCGCGGGTTAGCCTGTGGAAGACCGCGGCAGAACCGCTGAAACCGGCGCCTGACGCTCGTTTCAGGGCGTCGGCCGCGGGAAACCCGTGGCGCTCCGGCGTTTGCCGGAAGGGCCGCCGCCGCCGGGGTCGCCGGAGGGTCCAGGCCGTATAAGCATATAAACTAGTGTACTAACCAACCGGGGGAGGCGAGGGCGCCGGCGTGAACGGTCGGCGCAGCCCCTCGCGCGCGCGCTCCTCCAGCTCCTCGCGGCCGTGCGGGTCGGCGAGCACGCGGCGGTACTGCTCGAGCGCTTCGGCCCGCTCGCCGGAGACGTCGAGCGCCTCCGCCCGCAGCAGCCAGCTCCACGGTCGCAGCCACGCCGGCTCGACGTCGCGCTCGCGCCCGAGGTCGTCGATGGCGCGTCGCGCCGCCTCCTCGCGGCCGTGGCGCAGGTCGTCCTCGGCCACCCCCAGGGCCGCCTCGCGCGAGCGCGGCCACAACCGCAGCGCCTCGCGGTACGCGTCCACCGCGTCGCCGTCGCGGCCGGCCTCGCGCGCGCGGCGCGCGTCCGCGATCAGGTGCAGCGCGCGCACCTCGTCGGGCGGCATCGGCCGGGCCACCGCCTCCTGCGCCTGCTTGCGGAGGCCGCGGTCCGGGCCGTCCGCC
>DATBIZ010000717.1:0-6490 GCA_036556645.1 Vicinamibacteria bacterium
GTATTCGATCTCCTCGGCGCCCTGCGAGACGGAGGAGCACGGCTGGCTCGAGTTCTACATCGTGCTCGAGAAGGGCGACGCCGAATACCCCGGCCGCCTCACCGAGTCGCTCTTCCGCCTGCGGCCGGGGCACGACGACACGGTCCAGTACGTGGACCACATCGCCGGCGACTTCACCCTGGAGAAGCGCGCGGCGGGCTACCGCAACGTGCTCTGCGTCGGCACCGGGACCGGCCTCGCCCCGTTCGCCTCGATGATGAAGCAGCTCGACTGGGAGGCGCGGCACGGCCGCCGCTCGGACGCGCGCTACACGCTGCTGCACGCCAACCGCACCTACCAGGAGCTGGCCTACCACCAGGAGCTGCGCCAGATCGAGGCGGCCGGCCGTCTCGACTTCGTCTACGTCGCCTCGGTCAGCCGCCCGGTGGCGGGCACCTGGGGGGACGGCCTCGGCGCCGGCCGCGCGAACAACGTGCTGCGTCACCTGTTCGGCCTGCCCCTGCGCGAGGAGGAGGAGCTGAAGCTGGCCGAGCAGAGCCAGGGCGACGTGTCGCTGGCGCGCGCGGCGGTGGCCCGCGCGGTCAAGCCGGCGCTGCCCGGCCACCTCACGCGCGACGGGCTGCTCGAGCGCCTGGCCCCGAGCGAGACCGTGATCCTCACCTGCGGCAACCCGTCCTCGATGTCCGACATCCGCGTGGTCGCCGAGGCGGTCGGCATCCACTTCGAGAAAGAGGACTGGAAGGCGGTCGCTCCGCCGCGGATCTGAGGGCGCCGCCGTGCAGGTCCTGGTCCGCTATCACGAGATCGCGCTGAAGGGGCGGAACCGGCCGTTCTTCGTGGACAGGCTGGCGAGGAACCTCGCCCGCGCCACCGCGGACCTCCCCGGCGCCCGCGTGCGGCGGCTCGCCGGCCGCCTCTCCGTGGAGCTGCCCGACGAGGCCGGCTGGGACGAGGCGCGCGCGCGGCTGCGCACCGTGTTCGGGGTGGCGAACTTCTCGCGCATCCACGAGACGCCGCCCGAACCGGCCGCGCTGGAGTCGGCGGTGGTGCGCGCGGTCGAGGGCCGCGTGCCCGGCTCGTTCCGCGTGACCGCGCGCCGCGGCTGGAAGGGGTTCCCCATGCGGTCCGCGGAGATCGACCGCAGGCTGGGCGCGGCGGTGCAGCGCGCGACCGGCGCGCGCGTGGACCTCCACCATCCGGACGTCACCGTCCACGTCGAGGTGCACAAGGACCGCGTGCTGTTCTCGTTCGAGAAGGAGCCCGGTCCCGGCGGGTTCCCCGTGGGCAGCTCGGGGCGCGTGATGGCGCTGCTCTCCGGCGGCATCGACTCGCCGGTGGCCGCCTGGCGGATGATGAAGCGCGGCTGCACGGTCGCCTTCGCCACCTTCCACGCGTTCCCGCTGCAGGACCGCACGCTGATGGACAAGGCGCGCGCGCTCGCCCGCGTGTTGACCCGCTGGCAGTACCGCAGCCGGCTGCTGCTGGTGCCGTTCGCCACCGTCCAGCAGACGATCGTGGCCGCCTGCCCGGCGCCGCTGCGCGTGGTGCTCTATCGCCGCTTCATGGTGCGCATCGCGGAGGCGCTGGCCGCCCGCCACGGGGCCAAGGCGCTCGTCACCGGCGAGAGCCTGGGCCAGGTGGCCTCGCAGACGCTCGACAACATGGCCACCATCGACCAGGCGGCCTCCGGCCCGGTGCTGCGCCCGCTGGTCGGCATGGACAAGGAGGAGATCACGCAGCAGGCGCGGCGGATCGGCACGTACGACCTCAGCACGCTGCCGGACCAGGACTGCTGCCAGCTCTTCGTGCCGCGGAGCCCGGCCACCGCCGTGCACCTGCCGGAGGCGCTGGCGGCGGAGCGGGCGCTCGACGTGCGGGCGCTCCTGGCCGCCGCGGTCGCGGACACGGTCGAGGAGCGCTTCGTCTACCCGGAAGGCGCGGGACAGGAGGACTGATGCGGATGCGCACGATGATGGGGACCGGACTGCTGGCGGCCGCCGCCCTGGGCGCGGCCGCCGCACCCGCGGCCGCCCAGGCCGTCACCGCGGCCGGCGACGCGCCGTTCACCGTGGACTACTACTACAAGGCCCGCTGGGGCCACACCGACGAGTTCCTGCGGCTGTTCAAGAAGAACCACTACCCGGTGCTGAAGAAGCAGGTCGAGTCCGGGCGGCTGCTGTCGGTCTCCGCGGCGCGTCCGCGCTACCACGCGACCGAAGAGGGCCGCTGGGACTACCGGGTGACGCTGGTCTTCCGCAGCGTGGCCGCCGCGCACGAAGCGGGTGGCGAGGACGCGATCGTCCGGCAGCTCTACCCCGACCAGGAGGCCTTCCGCCGCGAGGAGCAGCGCCGGTTCGAGATCCTCGAGGCGCACTGGGACGTGCCGCTCGTGGCGGTGGACCTCGACAGGTAGCCCCCGGGGGCCCGCGGACGGCGCCGCGTGATGACGCTATAATTGCCGCTCACCGGAGCCTCGGGACGCGTGGAAGAATCGCCGTGGAGAAGGCAGTTCGCCGAGATGCTCGCGCGTCCGGACGCGGGGGTGGACCTGGCCCGCGCCGCGCTGCTGATCGCCTGCGAGGAGTACCCGGACCTCGACCCCGCCCGCTACCTCTCCCAGCTCGCGCGGATGGCCGACGACGTGCGGGCGCGGCTGCGCGCCGCGGCGGGGCCCGACGGCGCGGTGGCCGCGCTCAACGAGTACCTCTTCGATGAGCAGGGCTTCCGCGGGAACGACCAGGACTACTACGACCCGCGCAACAGCTTCCTGAACGACGTGCTCGACCGGCGCGTGGGCATCCCGATCACGCTCTCGACCGTGTACATCGAGGTCGCCCAGCGCGCCGGGGTGGGCGCGGCCGGGGTGGGGCTGCCCGGGCACTTCATCGTGCGCGTGGCGTGGGGCTCCGACGAGCGGCTGGTGGACCCGTACCACGGAGGGCAGCGGCTCTCCCCCGCGGACTGCCAGGAGCGGCTCGACCGGATCTACGGCGGGAGGCTGAAGGTGGACTCGGCCATGCTCGCCCCCTGCGGCGCCAAGAGCATGCTCGCGCGCCTGCTGCGGAACCTGAAGGCGATCTACCTCAAGAACGGCGACCACGAGCGCGGGCTGCGCGTGCTGGACCTGCTGCTGCAGGTGAACCCGCACTCCGCCGAGGACCTGCGCGACCGCGGCCTGCTCTACGCCGCCCTCGACTGCTACGGCCTGGCCGCGGACGACCTGCACGCGCACCTGGAGCTGTTCCCCGCGGCCCCGGACGCCCCCGAGCTGCGCGCGAAGGCGGCCCTGTTCCGGACGAAGGCCGCGCGCGTCCATTGATCAGACAAGGAGCCCGACCATGACGACCGCAAACGTGGTGGAACGCGGCGGCGGCGCGATCGCCGCCATCGAGCAGGCGCTGGGTGCCGACGCGCGCGCGCTTCTGGAATACCGCTGCCAGGGCATCCCGCGCGAGAGCCTGATCCTGCCCGGGCCCGACTTCGTGGACCGCGTGCACGCCGGCTCCGACCGCCCGGTCTCCGTGCTGCGCAGCCTGCAGCAGATGCTCGGGCACGGGCGCCTGGCCGGCAGCGGCTACGTGTCCATCCTGCCGGTGGACCAGGGCATCGAGCACTCGGCCGGGGCGTCGTTCGCGAAGAACCCGGCCTACTTCGACCCCGAGAACATCGTGAAGCTCGCCCTGGAGGGGGGCTGCAACGCGGTGGCGTCCACGCTGGGCGGACTGGGCCTGGTGGCGCGGAAGTACGCCCACAAGATCCCCTTCATCGTGAAGGTCAACCACAACGAGTTCCTGACCTACCCGAACAAGTTCGACCAGATCATGTTCGGCCGCGTGAAGCAGGCTCTCGACATGGGCGCGGTGGCGGTGGGCGCCACGATCTATTTCGGCTCGCCGGAGGCGGGCCGGCAGATCCAGGAGGTCGGCGAGGCGTTCCAGCAGGCGCACGAGCTGGGGATGGCCACCGTGCTCTGGTGCTACCTGCGCAACCCGGCCTTCAAGACCAAGGACAAGGACTACCACGTCTCGGCGGACCTGACCGGCCAGGCCAACCACCTCGGCGTGACGCTGGAGGCGGACATCATCAAGCAGAAGCTGCCCGAGAACAACGGCGGCTACCTCGCGCTCAGCACCAAGGAGAACCCGTACGGGAAGATCGACAAGCGCGTCTACGAGCAGCTCGCTCCCGACCACCCCATCGACTGGACCCGCTACCAGGTCGCGAACTGCTTCATGGGCCGGGCCGGGCTCATCAACTCCGGCGGCGCCTCGGGCGACAACGACTTCGTGGAGGCGGTGCGCACCGCGGTGATCAACAAGCGCGCGGGCGGCATGGGCCTCATCTCCGGCCGCAAGGCCTTCCAGCGCCCGCTGGCCGACGGCGTGCGCCTGCTCAACGCGATCCAGGACGTGTACCTCTGCCGCGAGGTGACGGTGGCCTAGCCTCCGGCGGCGGCGGCGGCGTCCGGTTTCCCCCGGACAGGGCGTGACCGGGAACACGTCGCCCGCGGATCGTTGTTGGTATAGTCGCCGGCTCGTTGGTCCCTCCTGGAAAGGACGGCCGATGGCGACGATCGCGGGCAGTGGACGGTCGCTGAAGACGGATTCGCGCGCGGCGGCGGCCGAGGCGGTGCGCACGGCGCTGGGACCGCTGGGCGGCGCGGCACCGACCTTCGGGGTGCTGTTCGCCTCGGCGAAACACGACCTCGCGGCGGCCCTCGACGAGGCGCAGAAGGCGGCTCCGGGCGCCGCGCTCTTCGCCTGCACCACCGCCGGCGAGATCACGGAGCGCGGCCTCACCCGGGGCAACCTGGCCGCGATGATGGTCGCCGCCGAGGACACCACCGTGGAACTGGCGGTGGTGGGCGGCGTGAAGAAGGATCCCGCCGAGGCGGCGCGGAAGCTGTGCGCCGGCTTCGCGGGGACGGCTCGCCGCGCGGGCGCGGCCGGCCAGGCCATGTCCACGAGCGTGATCCTGGTGGACGGGCTCAACGGCGCCGGCGAGGCGCTGGTCAACGAGGTCCTCGACGCGACGCGCACGTTCCAGCAGGTGGTGGGCGGCGCGGCCGGCGACGACGGGGCCTTCAAGGCCACGCAGGTCGGCGCCCGCGGCCAGGTGGCCGCCGACGGAGCGGCGGTGCTGCACGCGTTCTCGCGCAAGCCCTGGGGCGTGGGCGTGGACCACGGCCTCCGTCCCAACAGCGCCCGCATGCGCGTCACGCGCGCCTCCGCGAACGTGGTCGAGCAGATCGACGGGCGGCCGGCCTTCGACGTGTACAAGGAGTTCGCGGCCGCGCGCGGCGTGTCGCTGACGCCGGAGAACGCGGGCGCGTTCCTGATCGCGAACGAGCTCGGCATCCACGTCTTCGACGAGCTGCGCCGCGCCCGCGCGCCGCTGGCGGTGGGCGCCAACGGGTCGCTCACCTGCGCGGCCGAGATCCCCGAGGGGGCCTCCGTGTCCATCCTCGACGGCGAGCCGGCCAGCATGGTGGCGGCCGCGCGCCGGGCCGCGGAGGAGGCCTGCCGCAACCTGGGCGGGAACCGGGCGGCCGGCGTGCTGCTGTTCGACTGCGTCTGCCGCGGCATGATCCTGGACGGCGGCTTCGGCCAGGAGATCGAGGCCGTGCGCTCGGTGTTCCCGGACGTGCCGGTGGCCGGGCTGCTCACCTACGGGGAGATCGCGCGCTTCAAGGGCCGGCTCGACGGGTGGCACAACACGACCGCGGTCGTGGCGGCGATCCCCGCCTAGTCCGGCCGAGGGTCCGCCCGGCGCTAGAATCTCGGACGGACCATGACCGACGCGCCGGCAGCCCCTCTCGCGGAGGCCGCGGCTCGCCTCGCCGAGCTGGGCCGCGACCTGCACGCGCGCGGGTGGGTGCTGGGCACCAGCGGCAACTTCAGCCTGGTGCTCGCCACCGCCCCTTTGCGCCTGGCCATCACGCCCCGCGGCGCCGACAAGGGCCGGCTGGACCCCACGCAGGTCCTCGAGGTGGACGGGCAGGGAGCACCGGTCGGCGGGACCGGCCGCCCCTCCGACGAGACGCGCCTCCACCTGGCGGTGGCGAGCGTCCGCCGCGCCGGCGCCGTGCTCCACACGCACTCGGTGTGGTCCACGCTGCTGTCCGAGCGACACGCGCCGCAAGGTGGTCTCGCGATCGCGGGCTACGAGATGCTGAAGGGCCTGGCCGGGGTCACCACGCACGAGCACCGCGAGTGGATCCCGATCCTGCACAACACGCAGGACTGGACCGCGGCGGCCCCGGCGGTCGAGGCGCTGCTGCGCGACCGCCCCGAGGCCCACGCGTTCCTGATCCGCGGCCACGGCTTGTACACCTGGGGCCGCGACCTCGCGGAGGCCCGCCGCCACCTCGAGGTGCTGGAGTTCCTGCTCGAAGTCGTGGGCCGTGCCGAAGGGAGAGGCTGAGATGGCGACCATCCGCATACCGGAGCAGGACCGCACGATCACCGAGCCCGCCGCGGTCGCGGCCTAC
>DATBIZ010000718.1:0-4691 GCA_036556645.1 Vicinamibacteria bacterium
ACCTCGACTACCGCACCCTCCGCGACGGCGTGTTCGTGAACCCGCTGACGATCCAGCCGCCGCCGCCGGAGCCGCTCCCGGCCGCCCTGCGGCCGGCCTTCGAAGAGGCCCGAGCGCGGGCGCTGGCGCGGCTCGACGAGGTGTCGCTGCCGGAGGCCCGGCCGGCCCGCCTCGCCTCCCACTAGCGGCGGAAGTCCGGGCTTTACAGGGCCCCGCCGGTGGCCGTACAGTGCAGGTATGCCGCGTCCTGCGATCGTCCGTTGCGCGTGGCTGGGCGGCCTGGCGCTGCTCGCGGCGCCGCTGTCGGCCGAGGTGCAGGTCGCGGTGCGCGACGGCCGCCTGGACGTGACCGCGCGCAGCGCGCCGCTGTCGGAAGTCCTCGACCGGATGGCGCGGCAGACCCAGATGCGCGTCACCTACGAGGGCGCTCCCCCCCGCCAGCTCGTCACCGCCACCGTGCAGGCGGCGACGCCCGCCCTGGCCGTGCTGTCGGTGCTCGAGGGCCTCGGTGTGAACTACGCGCTGCAGCTCGACGCGACCGGCCAGGAGGTCCGCACGCTGCTGCTGATCGCGGCCAAGGGTGGATCGGTTCCCGCGCGGCCCGCCCCCGACCCGCCGGCCCCCCGCATGATGGCGCCGCCGCCGCCGATCGAGGACGACGAGGCGATGGACGACGACGAGGAGCCGGTGGCGGTTCCGGAGAACCGGCCGGATCGCCCCTTCCGCCCCGCGCGCGAGAGGATGGAGCGCCCGGGAGGCCTGTTCGAGCCGCCCGCCCCCACGCCGGGCCAAGGCGCGCCCGCGGTCAACGTGCCGGCCATCGTGATGCCCGGCCCCGTCTACCCGGTCTCGCCGTTCGCGCCGGTGGCGCCGCCGATCCAGCAGGCGCTGCCCATCCCGAACCTGCCGGTGCCGCCTCCTCCGCCGCAGCCGCAGCCCGACGAGTAGCCACCGCGACGCCGCCGGCCGTCAGTAGGGGTTGCGCGTGATCACGCCGCCCTCGACGCTGCGCAGGTAGTAGCCCGCCACCGGCCGGTTGCGCAGGTCGAAGCGCCCGCCGCGCTCCACGCGCCAGATCTTGAAGTTCGAGTAGGTCAGCGGCGTGCGCGGCTCGCACACCTCGGGCGGGTGGTCGGCGAGCACGAAGTACGCGGCCCCCTCGCCGAACACGCGGGCGCGGCCGGCGCCGTCCACGACCACCGAGGTCTCCTCGTCCACCGCCACCGCCAGCGCGCTGTCGGACCGGCCGTCCTGGACCTGCCGGGCCAGGAACGCCATCGTGCGGCCCATCCGGTCGCGCTCGGCGAAGTGGCTCTCCGTGAGCACGCGGTCGAGGTGCGCCCAGTCGAAGAAGTCGTAGGTGAAGCTGAGCCGGCGGTCGTAGGGATCCTCCAGCGCCTCTTCGGAGAGGATCGTGCCGCGGCAGGCGTCGAACACGAACGCCGCCTGCACGGCCAGGCCCGCGCTGGTGCCCCCCACCCCGCCACCGCGCGCGTAGACCGACTCGACCGCGCGCTCGACCGCCGTCCCGCGGAAGTTGTCCACGTAGTTGCACTGGTCGCCGCCGGCGAAGAACACGACCTCGGCGTTCTGGACCGTGGCTTCCACCGCGGCGGTCTCCGCGCTGCTCGCGCGCGTGATCACCAGCGTCTCCACCGAGTCCACCCCGCTCATCTCGTAGATGTACTCGTTGTAGCCGTCGGCGCCCGAGGCGCGCAGCACCACCACGTCCACGGTGGCCGGGCAGCTCGTGCAGCCGCGCACCTCGTCGATGAGCCACTGGATGCCCTCGGGCACGTCGATGCCGCCGCCGCCGAGCACGTGCGCGGGCCCGAACAGCGACGGGCTGACGTCCGCCGGGCTGCCGGTCAGGTAGCGCGTCACCTTCGCGTGCGCGGGCGCGGCCGCGCCGAGCGACGCCGCGATCGCCAGCAGCAGCCGGGATGTGCGGGAGCGGACCAGGCGACCTCCACTGCGACGGCCCGCTGGAAGGGGCGGACGAGTGGGTATTGTCGGGTCGCGACCGCGGTGGGGTCAAGAGCGCCGCCGCGCTCCGGGCGGCGCCGCGGCTACCGGCGCGGCGAGGGGTTGACGGGCCGGACGCCGGGAGGCAGGCGGAGGGCGGCGTCCTTGCCGATCAGCCGCGGCTGCCCGACCACGAACAGCCACTGGTCGTAGCGCGTGCGGCCGTTGAAGACGCGCAGGCTCTTCTCCTGGCTGAAGCTGGCCACGCCGATGAACGGGCCGATCGCGGCGCCGCCGCCGGTCTGCGAGCTGGACGTCGTGCCCGTGCGCCCCGGCCGCGAGGTCGGGCCGGGGCTCGGAGTCGGCTGGCCGGGCTGGCCCGGCAAGGGCACGCCGCCAGGCGCGCCGGGGACCGGGACGCCCACCGCCTCGCCCGGGCGGATGAAGCGCCACTTCCCGTCCGGCGTCATCGGGTCCTTGTAGGCCTTGCGCAGGAAGCGTCCCTTCACCAGCACGTCGAGCGAGACCGGCGGCGCGTTGCCGTGCTTCTTCTGGTACCGCTCGATCGCGTCGGTGATCTGCGCGCCGCGGAAGATCAGCTCCTCCTCGCGCGCGTTCTGCATCACGTAGCGCCAGCTCGGCACGGCCACGCTCATCATGAGCAGCATCACCGTGATGGAGGCGGCGGCGGCGACCAGCGAGAACCCGGCCTCGGACTTCGCCACGGCGGCGACTACTCCTGCGCGGCCTGGTAGCGGCGGAGGACCTTCTTCACGTAGTCGCGCGTCTCCTTGTAGGGCGGCACGCCCTGGTGCCGCGCCACCGCGCCCGGCCCCGCGTTATAGGCGGCGAGCGCCTTGGTGACGTCGCCGTCGTACTTGGCGAGCAGCTCGCGCAGGTAGCGCGTGCCGCCGTCGAGGTTGGCCGCGGGGTCGAAGGGATCCGCCACCCCGAGGTCCTTCGCGGTACCGGGCATGAGCTGCATCAGGCCCTGCGCGCCCTTCGCGGACACCGCGCGCGTCTCGAAGGCGGACTCGACGCCGGCCACCGCCAGCACCAGCGCCGGATCGAGCCCGTGGCGGCGCGCGGTGTCGGTGGCGAGCCGCCGCAGGCCGGCCAGGCCGTCCGGCGACGCGGCGGCGCGCTCGACCTCCTCCACCACCTCGTCCGGCACGTAGCCGCGGATCTGCGTCGAGGGCAGCGCGATCTCGCCGCCCGCGCGCAGGCTCAGCCAGACCAGGTCGCCCTCGGCGCGATGGCCGCTCACCTTGAACGTCTGGCCGTTGGCGAGCAGCGCGATCTCCGCGCGCGCGGCGGGCGCGAGGGCGAGCAGGGCGGCCGTCAGGAGGAGGCGCTTCAATTGATCACGACCTGCGTGGTATCCGTCACCCCGTTGGCCGTCGTCGCGGTGACCGTCACCGTGCGCGACGGCAGGCTCCGATCGTACCGCGTCCGCATCACGTCACGCGCGCGGCCATCGTTGTCGGTGAAGACGGGCTGGCCCTGGCTCTCCATGAACTCCGTGGCCGCCGTGGTCCCGCCGCCGGGTGCGGGAGAGGGCGAGGGAGGCGCGACGACGCCGGACAGCACGGCGAAGAACACGGGCACGTTGGGGACGGGGTTGCCGAACTCGTCGAGGACGATCGCGAGCACCTGCGCCGTTCGCGAGTCCGTCAAGCGGTTCGGGGACGCGGTGACGATCACCCGCGCCGGCCGGACGCTGCCGACCTGGATCTCGACCGCCTCGCTGACCGCCGGACCGGATATGGCGGTGACCTGCGCGACGCCGGAACGGCTGTCCGACACGAAGTTGACGCGCGCGACGCCGTCATTCGTGCGCCCCTGCTCCTCGATACGGCCCAGGGTCGTGAAGAACTGCACGACGGTGCCGTCCGCCACCGGCGTGCCGATGGCTTCCGTGACGACCGCGCTGACCACCGAAACGCCCCCGTGGGCCTCTACGAACAAGGGGTTGGCGATGACGGTGATCGTCGAGTCCACCGGCGCGGTCAGGATGGACTGGCAGGTCAGGTGCAGCACGCCGACGACGGCAAGAAGGGCCTTACCGCGCACGCCAGCCAGTGTAAGCCTTGTCATGGCGTCACCGTAATCCGGGCCGGACCGGTCACCGGGGCCCGCTCCGTGCCCGTCATCGTGGTGAACGACAGCGACTCGACCGTGATCACGGCCGGGCCCGGCCGCAGGCCGCGGAACGCGATCGAGGCCACCATCCCCGAGCCCGCCACGCCGGTGGTGCGCGTCAGCCGGGCCCGCACGCGGCCGGCCTCGATCCCGCGGTCCACGCCCACGGCGGCGCCGTCCAGCGTCAGCAGCGTGCCGGGGGCCACGTCCACGGCCTCCAGGATCGCCGGGTCGAACGTGAGCACGGCCTCGAGCCCGGTCAGGTCGCGCGCGTTCATCAGCACCAGCGACACCGACGCGGTCTCGCCGGCCTTGATGCTGCCGTCGGCGGGGCTCAGCGCCGCCGACACCGGCCGCAGCCCGCCGGGAGGGGTGGTGGGCGTGGTCGATTCCGGCGGCGCGGGCGTGCTCGTGGCCGGCGGCACGGTCGCCGCGGCCGGCGGAGGCTCGGTCGTGTCCGGCGGCGTGAGGCCGGGAGACGCGGTGGGGCCGGGCGTGGTCGTGGGAACGCCGAGGGACGGGGTCGTGGTCGGCGCCCCGGGCGCGCCCGTGGATGGCGCGGTGGGGGCGGCCGCGCCGGACGG
>DATBIZ010000719.1:0-1622 GCA_036556645.1 Vicinamibacteria bacterium
GTGCTCCTGGAGCAGGGAGTGGACCAGGGGAGAGTCCGGCCCGAGCGAGGCGGCGACCATGCGGAAGAGCAGGCGCTCCTCGAACAGCGCGTGCTTCTCCTCCGCGGCCGCCACCGTCGCCGTGGTCGCCTGCAGCACGCAGGGGTCGGCGCCGCTCTTCACCGTCTCCTCCAGGTGGTCGAGCAGCATCAACAGCACCCCGTGCTCGGCCTTGAGTCTCTCGGTCACCTTCATCATCGCGGCTCTCCCGCGGTCCACTGAGCAACCGCGGTGCCAGCGCCCACACGCGATTTTCGCCCGCCCGGCGCGGCTCGGCGCGCAGCGCTTGCGCGGGGGCGCCCGCAGATCGCACGGTTTGCCGGAGGCGCCCACGTCTGGCGGGGCATCCACGCCACTTAGGCGCGGTACGGGGTTTGATTAAGGCAGCAGGGACGGAAATCGCAGGACTGCTGCGGAGGAACGATGCGCATCCTGGCCGGACTCGCCCTGCTGCTCGCCTACGCCGTGCCCGCGGCCGCGGACGCGGACCTCACGCCGCTGCGCACGCTCGCGATCCAGGAGGGCGGCCGCCACAAGCCGCTCGACACCTTCGCGCGGGAGACCGCCCGGCGCGTCTCGGGCGCGCGCGCCTTCACCGGCGGCGAGACGATCGGCGGCCTCGACCCGGCCGAGTGGGTGATCTCGCTCGTCTCGGACCCGCGGCGATGGGAAGCCGAGCCGATGTTCCGTGTCACCCACGCCGCCCTGCGCGAGCGGATCGTCCTCGCCGCCGCGCAGGACCGCTTCAGCTTCCAGGAGCTCGCCAACCACAAGCCGTTCCTGGACGCCGCCGACGAGGTCCGCGAGCGGATGCGCATGGATCCCGACGCGCGGCTCGATCCGATCGAGCAGGAGGTGGCGGGCCTCTACGGCACGCTCTCCACGGTGGCCGCGATCTTCTCCGGCGAGGGGCTGCGCATCGTGCCGAACCCCGCGGCCGAAGACGGGACCTGGCTGACCGTGGCCGAGCTGGGCAAGCTCGAAGGGCCGGCCGCGGCCGGGCTGCGCGACCAGGTGGGAGCGCTCGCGGTGGCGTCGCGCGCGGGCGACCGCGCCGCGCTGGCGCGGGCCGCCGGCGCGCTGGCCAGGACGCTGCGCGGCGTGGCGCCCGACCAGTACCCCTCGGCCTCGCTGCTCGAGCGCGAGGTCCGCTACAACCGCCTCAAGCCGTTCCGGCTCTCGTGGCTCTTCTACCTGGCCGGCTTCCTCGCCCTCCTGTCCGCCCTCGCCGTGCGCACGAAGGCGGCGGCCGCGCTCGGGGTGGCGTTCGTGTTCGCCGGCTTCGCGCTGAACACCTACGGGATGGTGCTGCGCACGCTGATCGCCGGCCGGGCGCCGGTGACGAACATGTACGAGACGGTGGTGTTCGCGGCCTGGGGCGCCGTGCTGCTCGCGCTGGTCTTCGAGCTGCGCTCCAGCACGCGCGTGGTCACCGCCTGCGCCGCGGGCCTGGGCGTGATCGCGCTGGTGCTCGCCGACAACGTGCCGATCATGGACGGCTCGATCACGCCGCTGGTGCCGGTGCTGCGCGACAACACCTGGCTCACCCTGCACGTGCTCACCATCACCCTCGGCTACGCCGC
>DATBIZ010000720.1:0-2658 GCA_036556645.1 Vicinamibacteria bacterium
GATCCGCCGGTTCATCGACCCCGAAGCACGGTTCCGCTTCGTGGCGGGCGCGGACGCCGGCCGTCCCGGCGAGCTGCGCTTCGACATGTTCGAGGCGGAGTTCACGCACGAGGGCGACGAGTGCACGTTCGAGGTGCTGCGCCGGCGGTTCGCGCTGCGCGACCCCGCGCTGCGCGCGGTCGCGGAGATCGTCCACGAGGTGGACCTGAAGGACGGACGGTTCGGCCGGCCGGAGGCGGCCGGCCTGGACCGCCTCGTGAACGGGCTCACGGCGCGCCATCCCGGCGACGAGGACCGCCTGCGCGAGGGCGCCGCGCTGTTCGAGGCGCTGTACGCGTCCTTCGGGAAGGCACGGTGAGGCCATGGACGACGAGACCCTGATCCTGGCGAGGCGGGACGTGCAGGAGCTGCTCGGCTACGACGAGTGCATCGCCGCGGTCGAGGACGCCTTCCGCCGGCACGCCGCCGGCGCCAGCCTCGCGCCGGGCGTGCTCGCGGTGAAGGCGCCCTCCGGCGCCTTCCACGTCAAGGCCGCCGGGCTGCGCCTCGGCCGGACCTACTTCGCGGCCAAGACCAACGCGAACTTCCCGGACAACCCGCGCCGGCGCGGGCGGCCCGCCATCCAGGGGGTGATCGTGCTCTGCGACGCCGACGACGGCCGGCCGCTCGCGCTGATGGACTCGATGGAGGTCACGCTGCGCCGTACCGCCGCGGCCACCGCGGTCGCGGCCCGGCGGCTGGCGCGGCCGGAGTCGGCCACGGTGGCGGTCTGCGGCTGCGGGCAGCAGGGGCGCGCGCAGCTCCGCGCGCTCGCGCGCGTCCTCCCGCTGCGGCGCGTGTTCGCCTTCGACGCGGAGGCGAGCGCGACGCGCGCGTACGCCGCGGAGATGTCCGGCGAGCTGGGGCTGCCGGTCTCGGCGGCGGCCAGCGTGGACGAGGCGGCACGGGACAGCGACGTCGTCGTGACCTGCACGCCGGCGCGCGCGCCGCTGCTGGCGCGCCGGCACGTGCGGCCGGGCACGTTCGTGGCGGCGGTGGGGGCCGACAGCCCGGAGAAGCGGGAGCTGGAGGCCGACCTGCTCGCCGGCGCGACCGTGGTCCCCGACGTCCTCGAGCAGTGCGCGGCGATCGGCGAGCTGCGCCACGCGCTGGCCGCCGGCGCGCTCGCGCGCGCGGACGTGCGCGGCGAGCTGGCGGACCTGGTGGCCGGCCGCGTGGCCGGCCGGACGTCCGCCGGGGAGATCACGGTGTTCGACTCGACCGGCACCGCGCTCGAGGACGTGGCCGCCGCCGCCCTCGTCTTCGAGCGTGCGCGGGAGCGCGGGCTCGGCCTGCGCGTCGCGCTCGGCGCGTGAGCCTCGCGCGCGAGCCGCCGGAGAGCGGATCGCTGCTCGACCTCTGCGCGTACCTGCTGCGCCTGGGCGCCACCGGCTTCGGCGGCCCGGTGGCGCTGGTGGGGTACATGCAGCGCGACCTGGTGGAGGCGCGGCGCTGGTTCACGGCGGAGGAGTACCGCGACGGCCTCGCGCTCGCCCAGCTCGCGCCGGGGCCGCTGGCCGCCCAGCTCGCGATCTACCTCGGATGGCTCCGGCGCGGCGCGGCCGGCGCGGCCCTGGCCGGCCTCTGCTTCGTGGCGCCGTCCTTCGCGATGGTGGTGGCGCTCGGCGCGGTGTATCGAGGGGCGGGCGGCCTCTCCTGGATGCAGGGCGCGTTCTACGGCGTGGGGGCGGCCGTGATCGCGATCCTGGCGCGCAGCGCGGTCAAGCTGACCGCGCTCACGCTGGCGCGCGATCCGCTGCTCTGGTCGGTCTGCGCCGTGGTGGCCGCGGTGACCGTGTGGACGGAAGCGGAGATGGCCTGGCTCTTCGTGGGGGGCGGAGTGCTGGTGCTCCTCTGGCGGGAGCGGGCCAGGGCCGGCGCGCGCGTGGCCGGCGCGGCGGCGCTGCCGCTCGCGCTCTGGCCCGCGGCGGCGTCTCGCGCTCCTGCCGCGACGCTGGCCACGCTCGGGTGGTACTTCGCCGAAGCCGGCGCCTTCGTGTTCGGCAGCGGCCTGGCCATCGTGCCGTTCTTGCACGCCGGCGTGGTGCAGCGGTTCGGCTGGCTCGACGAGCGGCAGTTCCTCGACGCGGTCGCGGTGGCGATGATCACGCCGGGCCCGGTCGTGATCACCGTCGGCTTCATCGGCTACCTGGTGGCCGGCCTCTCCGGCGCGGCCGTGGCCTCGGCGGCCACGTTCCTGCCGTGTTACCTGTTCACGGTGATCCCGGCGCCGCACTTCCGGCGGCTCTCCGGCAGCCGGCGCGTCCGCGCGTTCGTGGACGGCGTCACCGCCGCCGCCACCGGCGCGATCGCGGGCGCCGCCGTGGTGCTCGGGCGCCGCGCGCTGGTGGACCCGACCGCGGCCGCCATCGCGCTGGCCGCGCTCGTCGTCCTGCTGCGCTTCCGGAAGGTGCCGGAGCCGCTCCTGATCGCGGCCGCCGGGGCGCTCGGCGTGGTCAGTGCCCCAGGCCGGCCCTGAGGACGACCCAGGCGCCGAGGGCGATGCTGGCCGCGCCGAGCACGGCCTGGAGGGAGCGCCAGGCCCCCTCGAGCCGCCGCGCGCGCAGGCGGAACGGCAAGGCGATCGCCATCGAGAACAGCACCATCCCCAGCGCCGAG
>DATBIZ010000721.1:0-1735 GCA_036556645.1 Vicinamibacteria bacterium
GAGGAGGCCGGTCCCGGCGTCGCCGCTGTCCACTGCAGCCGCGGCTGCGCGTTCGGCGACTTCGACAACGACGGCGACGTGGACGTGCTGGTGATGAACATGAACGAGCCGCCGTCGCTGCTGCGCAACGACGTCACCGGCGGCGGCCACTGGCTGAAGGTCCTGCTCCAGGGCGTCAAGTCGAACCGCAGCGCGATCGGCGCGCGCGTGGTCGCGCGCTACGGCGGCCGCGTCCAGGCGCAGGAGGTGGCGGCGCAGACCAGCTTCTACTCCGCGAACGACCGCCGGCTGCACTTCGGCCTGGGCAGCGCGACCTCCGCGGACCTGACCGTTCGCTGGCCGAACGGCGCCGCGGAGACGATCCCCAAGGTCCAAGCGGACCAGCTCGTCGTCGTGCGCGAGGGGGCCGGCGTCGTCTCCCGGCGACGGCTCGGCCGCTGAGGCGGGCCGGCGGCCCGCGTTCAGCGCCTGGATTCTCCCCAGAGCTGCCGCAGCCGCTCGTCGCGGCCGCAGCCGGCGCGGTAGGCCCAGTACTCGCGCACGTTCCGCCGCGCGTAGTCCTGGTGGTACTCCTCGGCCTTGTAGAACGCCGCGAGCGGGGCGATCTCGGTCTGGATCCGTTCGGCGGCCACTCCGCTGGCCCGCGCGAGCGCATCCCGCGAGGCCAGGGCCGCGCGCTTCTGGTCCTCGCCTTCGTAGTAGACCGCCGAGCGGTACTGGCGCCCGCGGTCGCAGAACTGGCCGCCGGCGTCGAGGGGGTCGATGTTCTTCCAGAACACGGCCAGGAGCTGCTCGTACGTGACCTGGCGCGGGTCGAAGACGACCTGCACGACCTCGGCGTGCCCGGTCAGGCCGCGCGCGACGTCCTCGTACCTCGGGTTGACGACCGTGCCGCCCGCGTAGCCCGACGTCGTGGAGACGACCCCGGGGACCTTGTCGAAGGGCGGCTCCATGCACCAGAAGCAGCCCCCGGCGAACGTCGCCCGGGAGAGGCCACCGGCGGCGAGGCCCAGGGCGAGCAGCAGCGTCGTCAGGGGACCCGCCTCAACGGACCTTCCATTCCTGGATCCCCGCCGACCACTCCGGCTGCAGCACGGCCTCGAGGCGCAGGCCGCTCGTGGTCACGGGCGTGAACGCGACCGTGTTGTAGCGGTCCTTCTCGATGCCGTAGGCCGAGGCGGCCTCCACGGGCTTCCACTCCTCGCCGTCCTTGTAGAGCACGCGCCAGGACGCGGGCACCCGGCACTCGCCGCTGCCGGTGTCGTCGAACCAGTAGACCTCGACCGCCGAGACGCGGGTGGGCGCGTCGAAGGCGTATTCGACCCATTCCGTGCTGCCCTTCTCCGGCCACCAGTGGAAGAACGAGCTGGTGCCGTCGCGCGAGCTCTTCGGCTCGTTCTGGTCGTGGACGGCCCGTGGATCGCGACCCGCGGGCGAGGCCGCCACGCGCGCGCGGGAGGCGAGCGTGGGCAGCGGCTGGGGGCGCGCGCTGGTCTCGCGGCTCGGAAGCCAGACCGTCATCTCGCCCGGCCCGCGGTTGGCCCAGGCGAAATACGGGATGGCGGTGAAGTCCTGCTCGCGGCGGGTCAACCTTCCGTCGGCCTCGTACGCGAGGGCCACGGCGCGCCCGGTGACCACCTGGACGCCGCCCAGAAGGTCGGGGCGGAAGGCGCTCACCAGCGAAGCCTCGTCGGGCAGGAGCAGGTTGCGCACCTTGCCGCCGGGGTTGTCCACC
>DATBIZ010000722.1:0-2160 GCA_036556645.1 Vicinamibacteria bacterium
TCTCCGGCTTGAGGTGTCCGGCTCGGTTGTCCACCTCGAGCCGCACCTGCACCGTGCGCGTCTTGTCGTCCACGGTGGGGGCCACGTTGGTCACCGCGGCCTTCCACGCGCGGCCGGGCAGGTAGGTGACGCTCAGCTCCGCGGGCAACCCCATGCGCACCGCCGCGAGGTCCGACTCGTAGACGTCCGCCAGCACCCACACCGACGAGAGGTCGGCGATGTCGAAGAGCGTGTCGGCCGGCGTGACGCGCATGCCGTGGTAGGCCGTCTTCTGGACCACGTAGCCGCTCACCGGCGAGTGCAGCTCCAGCGTGCGGCGCACGGTGCCCGTCGTCTCCAGGCGCTCGATGTCGCGCGGGCGGATGTCCCAGAGCAGCAGCCGCTGCCGCGCCGCCGCGAGCAGGTCCGTGGCGCCGCGCGCCACGTCCGCGACCGGGCTCGCCCCCAGCTCGCGCTGCGCGCGCCAGGCCAGCAGGTACTCCTGCTGCGTGGCCATCAGCTCGGGGCTGTAGAGCGAGAGCAGCGGCTCCCCCTTGCGCACGAAGCGGCCGGTGAAGTCCACGTGCAGGTGCTCCACGTAGGCGTCGAACTTCGCGTGCACGTGATGGAGGCGGCGCTCGTCCACCGCGACCCGTCCGCTGGTGCGGATCTCGCGCGCGAGCGGCCGCCGGCGCACGGGGGCGCTCTGCACGCCGAGCAGGCGGCGGCGCTCGGGCGAGAGCGTGAGGGCGGCGCGGCCCGCGTGATCGGCCGCCGCGGGCGCGGCCGCGGCGGGGGCGGGCGCGAGCGGCACCAACTTCATCCCGCAGATGGGGCAGTCGCCGGGCTTGTCCGACACGTAGCTCGGGTGCATCGGGCAGTGGTACCGCGGCGCCACCGGCGCGACGGACGGCGTGGCGGCCCGCGCGGGCCCGTTCCGGCGGCAGGCCAGGTCGCCGGCCGTCGCCAGCGCGAGAGCCGCCACCGTCACCGCGAGCGTGGTCTTCGTCTTCGTCGTCATGGTCGGTCTCCTCAGCGGTCCATGCCGGCGCCGGCCGGCATGGCTGCGGGGCGGGCGGCCATCTGCGGCTGCGCCATGTCCGGCGGGCCCGACGCGGGCGCCGCGCGCATCGGCGCGGGCAGCATCGGGATCTCGGGTGTCGCGTCGAGGCTCGCCTCTTCGAGACGGGCGCGCATCTGCGCGGCCGCGGAAGAGAGCCGCGCCAGCGCGGCGCGGTCGCCGTAGACCGCGGCCAGCGCGTCGAGCACCGAGGCATAAGGCGTGCGGCCCGCGCCGTAACCGGCGAGCGCCGCGTCCACGGCCAGCCGGCCCTGGGGGACGACGCCCTCCGCGTAGGCCGCGGCGATCCGCTCGATCGCGGCGAGGCGCACGAGCCGCTCCTGGGTGCGCAGCCGCAGCAGCGACTCCACCGAGGCGACCCGGGCCTCGGCCGCACGCCGCCCGGCCTCCGCCTCCTCGACCGCGGCGCGGCGCGCGCCGCGTGAGCCGGTGAGGCGGATGCCGATGCCGGCCTGCCCCATCGGGTCGAGCCCGCCCCGGTTCATGTAGCCCGCTTCGACCGTGAAGTCGGGCCGGGACGCCTTGCGCGCCAGCTCGGCGGAGAGCCGGGCGCGCTCCACCGCGGCGCGGGCGGCCGCCAGCTCGGGGCTCGACGAGCGCACGCGCTCGAGCACGACCTCGAGCGGCTCGGCGGTGGGCGGGGCCTCCTCCGCCGCCGTCCCGATCGGCCCGCCGGCACGGCCGAGGAGGCGGTTCAGCTCGGCCAGCCGCACCTCCTCCTGGGCCTGCTGCTCGACGGGGAGCTGGCCGAGCCGCGTGAGCTCGGCCTGCGCGCGCATCACGTCCTGCTGGGAGCCCTGGCCCACCACGTAGCGGGCGCGGGCGGCCGCGGCGGCCTGTCCGCCCAGCTCCACCTGCTCGCGCGCCAGCGCGAGCAGCGCGCGTGCCTCGCGCAGCGCGTGGTACGCGGTGCGGACGGCGGCCGCCACGGCGAGGCGGGCGCGCGCGAGCTGCTGCTCCGCCACCGCCAGGTCGGCGCCGGCGATCGCCGCGCGGAGCGCCCGTTTGCCCGGCCAGGAGAGGTCCTGGCTGGCCATCACGCCGAGCGTCGTCATGTCGCGGGTGCCGAGCGAGGGGGCGAACCCGTCGTTGACGAGCAG
>DATBIZ010000723.1:0-2364 GCA_036556645.1 Vicinamibacteria bacterium
ATACGCAATCGCCGGCATATCATCCGCGCGTGTCCCCGGCGCTGGGCGTGGTCGCGCTGCTCCTCGCCGGGTTCGTGTCGTCGGTGATCAACACCGTGGCGGGCGGCGGCTCGTTCCTCACGCTGCCGCTGCTGATCTTCCTCGGGCTCCCGGCCGCCGACGCCAACGGGACGAACCGCCTGGGCATCGTGTTCCAGAACGTGGCCGCGGTGTGGGGCTTCCACCGCGCGGGCGTGCTGGAGTGGCGTACCGCGCTGCGGGCGGCCGCCCCCGCGACGGCGGCGTCGGTGCTGGGCGCCTGGCTCGCGCTCCAGGTCGGCGACCGCGAGTTCCGGCGCATCCTCGCGTTCGTGATGCTCGCGGCCACGCTCTGGACGATCGCCGAGCCGCTCGTCTCGCGCCGCCGGGGCGACGCGCCGCGCGCGCCCCGGCCGCGGCTCGCCCTGTTCCTGTTCGTGGTCGCGGGACTCTACGGCGGCTTCGTGCAGGCCGGCGTGGGGTTCGTGCTGCTGGCGGCCACGACGTCCGCCGGCCTCGGCCTCGTCCGCGGCAACGCGGTCAAGGTGCTGGTGGTCCTGCTGGTCACCGCCGTCGCGCTGGCGCTGTTCGCCTGGGACGGCAAGGTGCGCTGGCTGGAAGGGGCCGCCCTGGCCACGGGCAGCGTGGCCGGCAGCCTGGTGGGCGTGCGCATGGCCGTGCTCAAGGGCGAGCGGTGGCTGCGTTGGGCCGTGACCGCGGCGATCCTGACCTTCGCGGTGCTGCTCTGGGTGCAGTGAGCGGGCGCTACTCCTCGCCCTCGCCCGGCGGCCCGCCGCCCCGCCGCGCGTCCGCCGGCCGCGGCTGCACCTTGCGCCGGCGCTCCAGCCGCTCGCGCTCCTGCGCCATGGCCTGCTTCTGCCGCTCGTGGATCACGTTCTCGTTCGGCCGGTTGCGGCCCGCGACCTTGTAGTGGTCCGGGTTGACGTTGTTCTTGCCGCTCATGCCTCCACCCCCTCCGCCGGCACCGCCGCTTCGGGCGCGATCCGGTAGCGCAGCAGCGCGCCCACGCCGCCGAAGTCCTCGACCAGCCGCGGGTCCTCGACGAACGTGATGCGCGCACCCGTCTGACGGGCGCGGGTCACCAGGTCGCCGGCCAGGCGCTCGGCGTCCACCGGCGCGCCCTCGTCGTCGCGGATGGCCCGGGGCACCGCGGCGATGACCAGCTCGTCCACCTGGCCCGTCTGCAGCGCGGCCAGGGTGTCGCGCACGCCGGTCACGCCGAGCCCTCCGCTGCGCGCCTGCTCCACCACCTCCCGCACCTTCTCGGCATCGGTGCGCGCGTCGTGGCGGCGGAACGACTCGAGCGTCGCCCGGAGGACCTCGTGCTCCGGCGTCCGGATGTCCAGCCGCAGCACGTCGATCACGCGCGGGGCCAGGCGCTTGGGAAGGTGCTCCTGGACCAGCGGCATCACGACCTCGTCTCCGGCCAGCACGACCTCTTCGAGCTGCTCGTCCGCCATCACCTTCTCGAGCGCTTCCACGACCTCCCTGGCGTGCGCGCGCCGGAACTCGTCCACGTGGCGCTGGTAGCGCATCTGGGACCACCCGCCCGCGTCCACGCGCCTGGTCTTGGGGTTGTTCACCTCGGCCGTGTCCACGGTCCGGCGCAGGCCGAACACGTAGATCCGGGCCCGGTTGGTGTCGGCGACGACCGCGGCGTACCGGCGGTACTGCTCGAGCACCCGTGCGAGCGGATAGAGGTGCGGCTCCGGCGCGACGATCAGGCGCGTGCGGTCGAACGCTACCTCGAGCTGCACGGCCTCGAAGATCCCGGCCGGTGCGCAGGCGAAGATCGCGACCCCGTTCGCCCGGGGCTCGACCTCGCCCGCCAGGTAGCCCGCGATCCGGGCCGCGCTGCGGTCGAAGCTCTCGCGCTCGCGCGAATACGCCGCATAGGTGCGGGCCCGGTCCGGCAGCTCCTTGCGCAAGAGCGGCTCGAAGCGGTCCTTGCCGTGCTGGTCGGCGCGGGCGTCGAGGTAGAGGCTGAGCACTGGATCGCCGGCCGGCTCGAAACCGGCCAGCCGGTCGAGCAGGTCGTTCAACGGTCCCGTCTCCTTCTTCAAGGTCATCGGTGGCTCTCCCAGGTGATCGGAGCGAGCAAGCGATGTGCCACGTACGCCACCCCTGCCGAAAAAGTCGCGATCGCGAGCCGCTGATCGGGGACTTGGCATTGGCCTTGCTTTAGCGAGCGCCGGAGGTTCAGGGCCATGAAGAGACCCCTCTTGCCCTTCTGCTTGCTGCTCGTGTCGGTACCCGCCTTCGCCCAGACCCTGACGTCGTTCACGCCGGACCAGGACGAGGCCATTCCCACCTACCTCAACGCCG
>DATBIZ010000724.1:0-4682 GCA_036556645.1 Vicinamibacteria bacterium
GAGCGCGACGTGCCCGCGGTGGTGCCCGGGGCCACCAAGGCCTGAACCTCCGGGAGGGCTCATCCTGAGACTCGACACCACGACCCTGGCCGCGCTGCTCGCCGTTTCGTTCTGGGCCGGCGCCGCGCGCGACGCGGGCGCGCAGACCGCGGACATCGTCTTCGGCGGGTGGACCTGGAGGCTCCGCGACGTGGGCGCGCGCCCGGCGGGGCTCGGCGGCGCCTTCGTGGCCGTGGCCGACGACGGCCGCGCGTCGCTGCTCAACCCGGCCGGCATCGCGCTGGTCCCCAACGTCGAGGTCGCGGCCGGGGTCGGCGAGCGGTGGGCTTCGATCGCGCTCGCGCTGCGCGGCCAGACGCGGCCGGTCTCGGGCCCGCCCGCCGACGCGGCCGCCCCCCCGATACCGTGCCCGCCGGGCCCGCAGCCGCGGCCGTGGACGGTGGCGTTCTTCGCGCAGCAGAGCCTGGCCCACGAGAGCCGGCTGGAGGTGGTGAGCGGGCCCGGGCTCGTGCAGGAAGGCACGCTCTCCGCGCAGCGCGAGCAGGTCGGGGTCACCGTCGCGCGCGGCCTCACCCACTGGCTCAACCTCGGCCTGAGCCTCAACTGGCGGCACCTGCGCATGGAGGGCGCCACGCGCCTGCGCGACGCGGCCGACATCGAGCGACGCCGCGTCACGCTGGAGGGCGACGCGAACAAGGCGCGCGCGGTGGTGGGCCTGCTGGCCACGTTCGGCCCCGCGCGCTCCCCCACCGCGTTCCGCCTCGGCGCCGCCTACGAGCGCGACCTCTCGGCCTGGAACGTCGGGCGGCGCGAGGTGGACGTGACCGCCGGCACGGTGGCCGCCCCCGCCACCGTGCGCATCGAGGAGCCGCCCATGCTGTCCGCGGGCGCGGCGTGGCGCATCAACGACGGCTGGCTCGTCACCGGCCAGCTCGACTACATCTGGTACGAGGACGTCCTGGGCGGCCTGCGCCACAACCGGGCGGACGAGCCGGAGGCGTTCCGGATCGCGGACGGCTTCGAGCCGCGCCTGGGCGTCGAGCACACGCGGCCCTCGCCGATCGGGGGCTATCTGAAGCTCCGGGCCGGGGTGCGGCGCGAGACCGTCGGGCGCCTGCAATACGTGGGCGCGGACCTGGGGCGGACCCAGGCGTTCCCCGACGTGGGCCCGGCCTTCCGCGGGTCGGCCGGCCTGTCGCTGCTCGCCGAGTTCTACGCGCGCGCGGCGCGGCTCGACTTCGACCTGAGCCAGGTGGTGGTCGCGCGCACCAGCTCGCTCTCGGCAGCGGGGACGCGGCGCATCTCGCTGAGCGTGACGGTCCGCTTGTGAGGAGGAGCGTCTTCGCGCCGCTGGCCCTGCTCGCCGGGCTCGCCGCGCCGGCCGCCACCGCGCAACCCTCGTCGTGCCTGCCGCCCGACCCGTGCCGGCTCCGCGGCCGGCCCGGCGAGGTCTCGATCGTGTTCATCGGCGACAGCGGCTACGGCCTGGGCGGCTCGTCGGAGTGGGGCACGCACGCGCAGGGCGAGGTGGCCTCCCGCCTGGAGGCGCTCTGCCCGCGCCCCGACATGGTGTTCTTCCTCGGGGACAACATCTACTGGCGCGGCAGCCCGGACCTGTTCGCGCCGCGCTTCGACACCGTGTACCAGCGCCTGCTCGGTCCGGAAGGCGGCCGCGTGCGCGCGGCGCTCGGCAACCACGACATCAAGGGCTGCGAGCTCTCGGCGCGGGCGGCGGCGACGCCGCCGCTGACCTGCGCCGACGCGCTGGTGGACCTCGTGCGCGAGGACGTGCGCGCGGAGGCGGCCGCGACCGGCCTGACCCCGGCGGTGGGTCCCTGGGTGGACGAGCGCGTGCGGGAGGAGGCGCGCGGCGTGGCCCCCGCCGACTGCCCGCCCGCCTTCGACAGCGCGTACGAGCAGTCGCAGGAGGTCGGCAACGAGTGCTACGCGAGCGCGGCGCTGCGCCACGCGCCGTTCGGCTACGGCCTGCGCGGCGGCAACCCGCTCCGCTACTACACCGTGGACTGGCCCGGCGCCGACCGTCTGGCCCAGGATCCCGGCGCGCCGCGCGTGCGCGTGGTGGTGGCGGACTCCAACACGCTCGACCTGGGCGGCGCCGAGCACGACGCTCCGCCCGTCTCCGCCCTCTCCGGGCGGCAGGACCGGCTGCAGGTGCTGTGGCTGGAGAACCAGCTCCGCACCGCGCGCGAGGACACCTGGACGTTCGTGGCCCTGCACCATCCGCTCTACACGCCCCGCGGGTGCGCGTTCAAGCTGCTCGGCCGCTGCCTGGGCGGCCACGGCGACTACCCGAGCCTGCGCGACCAGCTCGCGCCCGTGTTCGGCCTGGGCGGCCCGCGGCCCGCCCCCACCATCGCGCCCGACTTCGTGTTCGCCGCCCACAACCACTTCTACGCGCGCAGCCACGCCCTCGACGCGCGCGGCTACCCGGCGACCACGCCGAACGGCATCCGCCACTTCGTCACCGGCGGCGGCGGGGCGCCGCTCTACCGCATGCAGCCGCTGCACGAGCGCTTCGCCGCCGGCGGGTCGTTCCACCATTTCGTCTACCTGCGCCTGCGCGCCGACGAGGCCTACTTCTGGGCCATCGACGACAAGGGCGGCGTGCGCGACCAGGGCTGCTTCCGCCGCGGCGAGAGCCGCGACGGGTGCATCAGCCGCGGGACGTACGACGGCGACGACCTGGCGTGCGAGGCGATGGCGCTGGACGCGCAGACCTGCACTCCGCCCGAAGCGCGCTGAAGTGAGCCGGAACGGTGCCGGTACCGGATCGGATTCGGAATCGGTGCCGGTGCCGTCTCCGGCACGGTCCCGACTCCCGCACCGTTGCGTTCCGTTCGGCGGCTACCGTGCCGGGAACCAGGCCTCCCTGTTCCTGACGACCTCCCCCTTCAGCTCCTTCAGGAACTCCAGGCACTCGTCGCGCCTCTCCGCGAGCTGCAGGTCGCCGACCCGCGCGACCGCCCGCTCCCGGCGCTCGACCGAGGCCAGGGCGACGCGGTAATCGGTCCCGAGCGAGTCCTCGACCGTGTTCAGCGAGCACACGTCGTCGGTGTCGAACGCCTCGTCGAGCACGCCGAGCACGTTGGCCGGCGCTCTCTCCAGGGCGCGCGACACCGCGACGGTCAGCTCCTGCGCGGCGGACAGGTTGCGCAGCGTCGCCGGCTTCAGCGCGGCCGCGACCTCGAGCCACTTCGCGTGCCCGCTGGTCACGCCCTGGATCACCGGCCGCCAGCGGGCCTCGCGCGCATAGAGCTGGTCGAGCACGGTCTTCGCGCCGCGCCGCGCCACGTCGTCGAGGATCGCCTGGGCGGCGGCGGCGGACGGGGCCGCCGCACGCGGCGGCCCGGGGAAGCGGCGGGGCCTGGCCGCGTGGACCGGCGCGGCGAGCGCGGTGGCGCAGGCCAGGGCGAACACGAGCATCCTCATACCTACAGACTACAATTGTGTGCGCGCGCGAGGGACGAGATGACCACACGCATCGAACGCGACACGTTCGGCCCCATCGAGGTGCCGGCGGACCGGCTCTGGGGCGCCCAGACCCAGCGCTCGCTGACCCACTTCAAGATCTCGGGCGAGCGCATGCCGCTGCCGCTGATCCACGCGCTCGCGCTCGTGAAGAAGGCCTGCGCGCTGGTGAACGTCGAGCTCGAGGTCCTGGAGGAGCGGAAGGGCCGCGCGATCGTGGAGGCGGCCGACGAGGTGCTGGCCGGGCGGCACGACGGCGAGTTCCCGCTGGTGGTCTGGCAGACGGGCAGCGGCACCCAGACCAACATGAACATGAACGAGGTCCTGGCCAATCGCGCCAGCGAGCTCCTCGGCGGCGAGCGCGGCCAGAAGCGCCTGGTGCACCCCAACGACGACGTCAACCAGGGCCAGTCCAGCAACGACGTGTTCCCCACCGCGATGAGCGTGGCCGCCTACGGACAGGTGCGCGAGCGGCTGCTGCCCTCGCTGCAGGCGCTGCGCGACGCGCTGCACGCGAAGGCGGAGGCCTTCCGCGACATCGTGAAGATCGGGCGCACGCACCTGCAGGACGCGACCCCGCTGACGCTGGGCCAGGAGTTCTCCGGCTACGTCTCCCAGCTCGACCACGGCCGCACGCACCTGGAGGCGGCGCTGCCGCACGTGGGCGAGCTGGCGCTGGGCGGCACCGCGGTCGGCACCGGCCTCAACGCGCACCCCGAGTTCGCGGTGCGCGTGGCCGACCGCCTGTCGAAGCTGTCCGGCCACCCGTTCGTGACCGCGCCCAACAAGTTCGAGGCGCTGGGCGCGCACGACGCGCTCGTGCACCTGCACGGCGCGCTCAAGACGGTGGCCGCGGCGCTCTTCAAGATCGCCGACGACATCCGCTGGCTCGCCTCGGGGCCGCGCTCGGGCCTGGGCGAGATCACGGTCCCGGAGAACGAGCCCGGCAGCTCGATCATGCCGGGCAAGGTGAACCCCACGCAGTCCGAGGCGCTGACCATGCTCGGCGCGCAGGTGATGGGCAACGACGTCGCGGTGAACATCGGCGGGGTCTCCGGCAAGTTCGAGCTGAACGTGTTCAAGCCCGTGATCATCCACAACGTGCTCTGGAGCGTCCGCCTGCTCGCGGACGGAGCGGACAGCTTCCGCGAGCACTGCGTGGAGGGGATCGAGCCGAACCGCGGGCGCATCCG
>DATBIZ010000725.1:0-10047 GCA_036556645.1 Vicinamibacteria bacterium
CCCGGCCGGCACGCTCGCCGAGAGCGCGGTGGTGCGGCTGCCCGGCCTCGACCGGCGCGAGCCGGCCGCGCTGACGATCGAGGCCGAGGCGGCGAGCGGCGGCGGCGCCGTGACGTTCGGCGCGGCCCTCGACGGGGGTCCGACCCAGTGGACGCGCGCGGCGCGCGGCCAGCCGGCCGCCGTGCTCGTCCCGGTGGGCGCGCCCGGCGCCCGCCTCACGTTGCGGCGGGCGGCCGGTGGACCCGCGCCTCGCCTGCTCTCCCTGCGCGTGCAGCCGCACCGGCGCGTGTGGCCCTGGGCCGGCGCCGCGATCGCGTTCGCCGCCGCGGCCGGGCTGGCGCACCGCCTCCGCCGCCCCCTCGGAGCGGCGGGCGCCTTCGCGGTCGCGCTGTGGGCCGCGTCCACCCTCGCGCTGTCCTACGCTCCCGCGCTGCTGTGGCTCGCGGTGCCCGAGCCGGCGGCGGCGGCGCGGCTGGCCGTGCCCGCGCTGCTGGCCGCGACGGCGGCCGCCCTCCTGTCGCGCGTCTCCGCGCCGCAGCGACGCGCGGTCGCCGCGGCCAGCGCGCTCGCCGCGGCGTTCGTGTTCGGCGCCTGGGTGCGCGCGTTCTTCCTCCCCTCGGCGGGCTCGTGGGACACGGAATACTGGAAGGCCTGGTCGGCGCGGATGGCCGAGCACGGGATCACGCGCGTGTACGGGGATCCCGAGCCGTTCGACCCCTCGGTGTTCGCGGACCGCCTGCGCGGCCGGCAGCCGCTGTGGCAGGCGCCCGTCGGCGCGCGCGCGTTCGTGGTGGACTACCCGCCGCTCGGGATGGCGCTGCTGCACGGCTCCTGGGCCGTGGTCGCGCGGGCGCCGCACCGGCTCGACGGTGCCGAGGCGCGCAACGTGGCGGCGAAGCTCCCCGCCACGCTTGGCGACCTCGCGGCGGTGGCGCTGCTGCTCGCCGGGTTTCGCGACCGGCCGCGCCGGGGGCTGACCCTGGCCGCGCTGTACTGGGCCCTGCCCCCGGCCTGGCTCAGCAGCGCGGTCCTCGGCTACACGGACGGCGCCTATGCGCCGCTCTCGCTGGCCGCGCTGTGGATGGCCGGATCCGGCCGCGGCGCGTGGGCGGGCGCGCTCCTCGCCGTCGCCGCGCTGATCAAGCCGACCGCGCTGGTGGCGGCGCCCGCGGCGGCGGCGGCGCTGTGGCCGGTGCGAGGTGCGCTGCGGCGCGCCTGCACCGCCGGCCTCGCCGTCGTCGCCGCCGCGATGCTGCCGTTCCTCTTCGCCGGCACCGCCGCGCTGGCGGTCGCGCAGGTGTTCCGGATCTTCTTCCAGAAGACGTTCTCGGGCGGCTTCGCGAACCTCTGGTGGGTGGTCGGCCACGCGGTCTCGAGCGCCGGCGCCTGGCGCGCGCCGGTGCGCTTCACGCGGCTGACGGAGAGCGGCTTCCCCGTGGCCGCGGCCGCGCTCGTCCTGTTCGCGGCCGCCGCCGTCGCCGTGGCGCGGGCGCAGCGCCGGGCCGGCGGCCCGTACGCGGCCGCCCTGGCCGGCGGCGCGCTCGTCCTCGCCTACGGGCTGCTCGCGGTGGGCGTGCACGACAATCATCCCCACGCCATGGTGCTGCTGCTGCTGGGCAGCGGCCTGTTCACCCGGCGGCTCCAGGCGGTGTGCGCCGGGATCGCCGTCGCCTACACCGCCAACATGCTGGCCCTGTCCGGGCTCGGGCGGTTCTACGGCACGCGCTACCTGCTGCTCGAGCCGTGGGCCGGGGCCGAGGCGACATTCCGGATGGCTCCGGGCTTCGACGCCACGCTCCTGTTGGCCACGGCCCACGTCCTGCTGTTCGCGGCGCTTCTCACCGGCCTCCGCGACGCGATCGGCGCCGCGTCGCGCGCGCGCGCGGCGGCGGCTCCCGGCGGGCCTTCTCACGCTCGGGCTATCATCTAGCCGCATGAAACGGCTCCGCATCGCAGTGAACACCGGCGGCGGCGACGCCCCCGGCCTCAACGCCGTGCTGCGGGCGGTGACCCTCACCGCGCTCAACCGCGGGTTCGAGGTGATCGGCATCCGGAAGGGCTACCTGGGCCTGCTCGACACGAGCCAGCTCTTCCCGCTCACCTACGACGCGGTCCGCGGAATCACGCACCTGGGCGGCTCGATCCTCGGGACCAACAACCGCGGCAACCCGCTCGCCGTCCGCGTGGTGGAGAACGGCCAGGAGCGCTACGTGGACGTGTCGGACCAGGCGGTGGAGACCTTCCGCCGGCTGCGGTTCGACGGCCTGATCGCGATCGGCGGCGACGGCTCGCTGAAGATCGCGAGCGGCCTGGCGCAGAAGGGCATCCCGATCATCGGCGTGCCCAAGACGATCGACAACGACCTCGCCGCCACCGTGGTGACCTTCGGCTTCGACACCGCGGTGGCCACCGCCACCGACGCCATCGACAAGCTGCACTCCACCGCGGAGAGCCACGACCGCGTGATGGTCGTGGAGCTGATGGGCCGCTACTGCGGGTGGATCGCCCTGTCGGCCGGGATCGCCGGCTCCGCGGACGTGATCCTGATCCCGGAGATCCCGTTCCGGATCGAGAAGGTCTGCGAGAAGATCATGGACCGCGAGGCGTCGGGGCGGCACTTCTCGATCGTGGTCTGCGCGGAGGGCGCGACCGCGGTGGGCGGCGAGCTCTCCGTGGTGGAGAAGAACGACGGGCGCGAGGCGCGGCTGGGCGGGATCGCCGAGAAGGTCGCGCTGGAGATCGAGAAGCGGACGGGCAAGGAGACGCGCTCGCTCACCCTCGGGCACCTGCAGCGCGGCGGGCAGCCCACCGCGTTCGACCGGCTGCTCTCGCTGCGCTTCGGCGCGGCGGCGGTCCGCCTGGCCGAGGAAGGCCGCTGGGGCACCATGGTCGCCTACGATCCCCCCGACATGACCGCGGTGCCGTTGGAGGCCGCGGTGGCCTCGCTCAAGCACGTGCCGCTCGACGGGGACACGGTCCGCACGGCGCGGGAGCTCGGGATCTCGTTCGGCGACTGACCTCCCTCACGTGTGATCGGCCGCACGGCCGCCCGCCTCCCCGCATCGTCATTGAGCACGGAACGCCCAGTGCTCCTTCCGACCACGCCACCCTTCGTCGGCCGCGCCGCCCAGCTCGGGCAGCTCGCCGCGCTGCTCGACGCCGCCGGGCGAGGGCAGCCGCAGCTCGCGGTGATCGAGGGGCCGGCCGGCATCGGCAAGACGCGCCTGGCGGAGGAGCTCGGCGACAGGGCGCGCGCGGCGGGCGGCGCCTTCGCGCTGGGACGATGCTGGCCGGACGGCGAGGCGCCCCCGCTCTGGCCCTGGCGCTCGGTCCTGCGCGGCCTCGGCGCCTCCGAGGCGCTGCTCGAGGACGATCCCGCCCGGCCGCAGGGCCGCTTCGCGCGGTTCCTGGCCGTCCGCGAGCACCTCTGCCGCAGCGCGACGCGCGGCCCCCTGGTGATCGCCCTGGACGACGCGCACCTGGCCGACCCCGCCAGCCTCCTCCTGGCCCGGTTCCTGGTGCGCGAGCGCGGCCTCCGGCTCGTGGTGCTGCTGACCCGCCGGGGCGGCGCGCGCGGAGCGCATGGCGAGGTGGACGAGCTGCTCTCCGACCTGGGGCCGGAGGCGCTCGCCATGCCGCTCGGGGGCCTGGGCGCGGGCGGCGTGGCCGCCTTCCTCGAGGCGCTCGGCGTGCCGGCCGGCAGCGAGGAGCTGGTGGACGCCCTCACCTCGGTCACCCGGGGCAACCCGCTCCACCTGCGCAGCATCGTGCTCCACAGCGCGGGCGGCGCGGGCGGCCTGGGCGGCGGCCTCGAGCACGCGATCCGCCGCGGGCTGGACGGGCTGCCCGGCGACGAACGGCGCCTGATCGCGCTGGCCGCGCTGTTCGGCCCCGACGTCTCCGCGCACGAGCTGGCCGGGCTGGCCGAGGCGACGCCGGCGGTGGCGGCCGAGGCGCTCGCGCGCGCCGCGCACCTCGGGCTGGCCGTGGAGTCGGGCCCGGACCGCGCGCGGTTCGTGCACGACCTGGTCCGCCGCGCCGCGGCCGCGTCGCTCGGCGCCGCGGAGCGCTTCGACGCACACGCCCGCGCGGCCACCCTGCTCGCGGGGGGGGAGCCGGAGCGCGCCGCGCGGCGCGCGCACCACGCGCTGTGCGCGGCGGGCCGGTCGGCCGCCGACGCGGAGCGCTCGGTGGCGGTGGCCCGCGAGGCCGCCCGCGCGCTGCGCGCGGTGGACGGGTTCGAGGCCGCGGCCGTGCTGCTCTCGCGCGCGGTCGAGACGCGCGCCGGCGCCGGGCTCGCCACCCCGGCCGCCGCGCTGATGGTCGAGCACGCGGAAGCGGTCCTGGCCTGCGGCAGCCTGCAGCAGTCGCGCGCGCTGTTCCAGCAGGCGGCCCGCGCCGCGGAGGAAGAGGGCGACGCGGCCGCGCTGGCGCGGGCCGCGCTCGGGCTGGGCGGCATCTGGGTGCGCGAGCACCGTCTCTCCGACGAGGCCGAGCGCATGCTCGCCCTGCAGCGCCGGGCGCTCGCCGCCCTGCCCGAGCACGAGGCCGTCCTGCGCGCGCGCCTGCGCATGCGGCTCGCCGCCGAGGGCGCGTACCGGGGAGGGGGAGAGGCCGCGGTGCTCGAGGCGCTCGAGGGCGCGCGCCGGACCGGCGACGCGCCGGCGCTGGCGGAGGCGCTCTCGCTCGCGCACCACGCGCTGATGACCACCCCGCACACCTGGGCGCGGCCGCCCATGGCGCGCGAGCTGATGGCGGTGTCCGCCTCCGCGCGCGACGGCCTGCTCTCGCTGCTCGGCCTCTGCTGGCACACCGCCGACCTCGTGCTGCTCGGCGACGCGCGCGGGCCGGCCGCGGTGTCCGAGCTGCTGCTGCGCGCGGACGCCCTGCGGTGCCGGAGCGTGCTCTTCATCGCGCGCGCCCAGGAGACGATGCTCGCGATCCGCACCGGCGCCTTCGACAAGGCGGAGGCCCAGGCCGCGGCCTGCGCCGCCCTCGGCCGCGAGGCCGGCGACGCCGACGCGCTCGCCTACCATGGGGCGCACGTCTCGGCGATCCGGTACTTCCAGGGGCGCGAAGGCGAGATCGCGGACCTGGCCGCGTCGCTGGCCGCGTCGCCGACGCTGATCGCGGAGCGCGAGCGGAAGACGTTCGAGTGCGCGGCGGCCCTGTTCGCGCTGCGCCGGGGCGAAGACGAGCCGGCGCGGGCCGTGCTGCAGAAGCTCGGCCGCGAGGGGCTCGCCTCGCTGGAGCCGTCGAGCTCGTGGCTGGCCGGCCTGCTCGCGGTCGCGGAGCTGGCGCTCGCGCTCGGCGACACGCGCATCGCGCAGCAGGCCTACGACGCGCTGCTCCCCTACGCCGACCTGCCGGTGATGGCGTCCGTGGGCGTAGCCTGCTTCGGCTCGGCGCACCGGCCGCTCGGCCTGGCCGCGCTCGCCTGCGGGAAGCCCGACCTGGCCATCGAGCACCTCGCCGCCGCGGTGGCCGCGAACGAGGAGCTGGGGCACCGGCCGGCGGCGATCCAGGCCCGCGCGGAGCTGGGCCTGGCGCGGCTGCGGCGCGCTCGCGACCACGCCGACGAGCGCGGGCGCGAGCTGCTGCGCGAGGCGATCGCGGCGGCGGAAGCGGCCGGGATGGGCGGGCTCGTGCGGCGCTGGCGGGAGGCCGCCCGCGCGCTGGCCGGCGACGACCGCGTGGAGGACAAGGTCGCGGTGATCGCGCCCGGCGGCGACAAGGTCTGGCGTGTGGAGCTCGACGGCCGCACCGCGGTGGTGCCGGACCGCATCGGGATGCGCTACCTGGCCCAGCTCGTCTCCGCGCCGGAGCGGCCGATCCCCGCGATCGCGCTGGTGGCCAACGGCGCGTTGGACGCGGCGCCGCCCACCCACCGGCCGGACCCGGTCCTGGACCGCCCCGCGCTCTCCGCGCTGCAGGCGCGCATCCGCGCCCTGCGCGAGGCGCCCGCGCTCTCCGAGGCGGAGCAGGACGAGCTGTCCTCGCTCACCCGCGAGCTGGCTCGCGCGATCGGGCTGCGCGGCCGCGTCCGCTCCTTCGCCGACGCGCCCGAGCGGGCGCGCACGGCGGTGCGCAAGGCGATCAAGCGGGCGATCGACGAGATCTCCGCCGCGAACCCGGCGGTGGGCCAGCACCTCGACCGGCGGATCGAGACCGGCTCGGTGTGCCGCTACCGCCACCGCCCCGGGGCGTGAAGGCGGGGACGCCCGCGCAGGCGCCCCCGCCCGTTCGCGCTAGCGGAAGCTGAAGTACGCCGCCGGGTCGCTGGCGGCGGGGACGCGCAGGGTCAAGCGGCGGCAGGTGCCCTCCCACGCCCCGTCGGTCTTCCAGTTCACGTGGTACTCGTCGCCTCTGCGCTTGAGGCCGCTGTTCCCCGGCGAGGCGATCGGCGCGGGCGTCTCGCCGGTCGGCTCGAGCGTGTTGCAGTCCACGGGCTGCGAGTCGATCAGCGGTGCGTCGCCGCCGCCCGCCAGCGTGAACTTGACCGGCACGGTCGCGCCGGCGTTGACGTGGTTGACCGCGGGCAGGCCCTCGACCGGCGGGTGGAAGCCGCCGAAGGCCGCCGCGGTGCAGCTCGCGGGCAGCGAGCCGTCCGCCACGCCGTCCATCCGGTTGTTCGCGCTGCCCTGGCTGGCCAGCGCACCGAGGCCACGCTTGGCGAACCCGCGCCAGATCTCGCACTGGTGGGCCCCGCCGGTCAGCGCTACGTCCGCGGCCAGGATCGCGTTGCGCCCGTCCACGAAGCCGGGCCGGCAGGGCTGGATCTTCATCCCGTCCATGACGAGCTGCATCGCGAGGTTGTTGCCCCCGGCGGACCACGGCGCGTAGACGTTCCGGTTGTAGCCATGGCGGTCCACCAGGTTCCAGTAGACCTCCCAGAGCATCGTGTTCCACACGTAGCCGATGCCGTGCGGCTGGCTGATGTTCACGTCGTCGGCCACCGAGGCGTAGGTGGACGGGTTCACGCCCATGTCCGTCGAGTACGGCGTGGGCCGGATCCCCGGCCCGTCGGGCGGCTCGAAGCTGACGTAGCTGCCGACGCCCCGCGGCGTGGTCGCGGTGTCGGAGGGGTGCGTGGTCAGCGTCATCGCGAACCAGTCGCTCCAGCCCTCGCCCATCTGCTCCGCGTTGTTGAGGCAGCTCACGATGGCGGGGCCGCCGGTCAGGCGGTTCGAGATCCCGTGGCCGTATTCGTGCGCGATCACGCCGTTGTCCACGTCGGAGTCGCGGTCGGGTACGCCCCCGGTGCCGTCGGAGATCGTGGCGTCGAAGGGAACGTTGGCCTTGAACAGGGTCCCGTCCTCCAGGCCCACCATCACGGACGGGAGCGTGATCGTGGGATTCGCGCCGCCCATCGCGACCGGCGACCCCGCGATGTTGTTCGCCACGATCACCATCACCGCGCCCTGGTCTTCGGCCTTCTTCACCTTGGCCACGAACGTGCAGCTCCCCCGGTCGATCAGCGCGATCTTGCCGGCGGCGGGCGCGAGGTACGGATCGAGCGGCTGGCCGCCCTGGTAGGCGGGGTCGCACCCGCGGCCGACGTAGACGACCTGCCCGCTGATCGGCCCCGTCGTCACCAGGCTCTCGCCGAAGCCGGCCATCGGGCCGAAGTACGTGCCCGCGATCGGCGACGGTGGATGCACCACGATCGGGTTCGGCGTGGCGGAGCGCCACTCGAACATCTGCATGCGCGGGCGGATGCCGTCCACGCCCGTGCCGAAGTTCGCGTTGTTCCGCCCGCTGCCGTCCTGCGCCTCCGCGCGCACGTCGTCGTTGCCGACGCCGCCCTTGCCGTACGTGTTCACCTGGAAGTTCCCCGCCGCCTCGTCGAACCCGTACTGGTACGTGACGTCGTGCATCACGTTGTTCATGTAGAACAGGTTCGTGACCATGGCCGGCTGCGAGTCGAGCGGTCGGCGCGCGAAGTCGAGGTCGAAGTCGAAGGTGAGGGCCGGCCCGCCGTCCGGGTCGCTGCCGGGGTCGGGCGTGTTGTTGTTGTCGCGGTCGGCATAGGCGTGCACGTTGTTGCCGCGGGTGCGCGTGAACTCGGGACCGGGCACGCCGTCGGTGTCGTGCCAGCCGAAGGGCGACGCCGCGGGGTTCGCCGCGTTCTCGACCAGCGATCGCTCGCCGTCGCTCGGGCTCTCGAACGGGATCGGGTACACGCGGTACCGCGCGCCGTCGGTGGCCGGGAAGGTGGCCAAAGGCCCGGCGGGCCCGTCCGGATGAGCGATGGCCGCGGCGATCGCCCGCGCCGAATCGTGGACGACGCGGTCCTCCTGCCCGAGCGGCTCGCCGCTGGAGGCGTCCACGAACGCCACCCACCAGTGATCGCCGTCCTCGATCTCCACCGCCCAGGCCAGGCGCAGCGCCTCCCCGACCGGCAGCCACACCAGCCGCGCCTCGACCGGCCGCTCCACGGCGCCGGCGCCGGAGAGCGTGACCGCGCCGTCATCGCCGCCCGTGCGCCGCATCACGTGGAACTCGCCCTTGCGCTCGATCTTGAGGTGGTCGGCGGCGGCGGCGGCCGCTTCCGTGGCCTGCTTGCGCGCGCTCTGCTCGCCCGCGGCCGCGGCGACGTGCGGCACGAAGCGGTTGCCGGCGGCGATCACGGCGCCGTCGGCACGCACGCTGAGGTTCAGGATCGCGCCGTAGACCTCGATGCCCCGGTGACGCTGCTGCAGGTACACGTGGGTGAGGCCGGTGTGCCGGCTGTAGACCTCGCTGCTGACGGCGACGTCGCCGAGGTCGGCGCCGGTGAGGCCCAGCGCCCTGGCGTGCGTGCGGACGTACTCGCGTGCCGCATCGGCGGCGGACGGCGCCGGCCAGGCCGACACCGGCGCGGCGACGAGCGCGGCCAGCGCGACCGCCGCTCGCGCGGATCTTGTCTTCATGGCCTTCCTCTCATGGTTCCGGAACGGGCAACCAACGTTTTGGATGTCGGGAGGGCCGGAGTCTGTCACGGCCGCGAAGGCCGCGCAACCAGGATCCTGGACGGCTTCAGGGCCGCCGGGCCGGCGCGCCCTCGCGCCAGCGCTGGTAGACGAGCGCCTGGAGCAGGGACAGCACCAGCAGCGTCACGTCGGTCGTCAGGTAGATCGAGATGAACCGGAGCTGCAGCGTCCGCGCCAGCACCGTCACCAGCGCGCCGGCGGCCACGTTGGCCACGAAGAAGAGCACGGTGAGGCCCACGGCCTCGAGCGCCTGGCCGGCGGCCGCGCGCAGCGCGCGGCCGGCCTGGGGCCGCCGCCGGCCCTGCGCGAGCGCCAGGGCGGCGCTGGTCAGCGCGACCGGCACGAGCACGAACCAGGCCTCCACCGGCTCCCCGCTAGACCACGCCGGCCAGGCGGTAGACCAGGCGGGCCATGCCCTCCTGGGCCAGGCTGCGGACGAGCGACAGGCGCAGCTCGGGACGCGAGCCGCCCGCCGCGACCTCCTCCACCGGAGCCGGCCGCACCTCGAAGCCCGCGCGCTCGAACATCGCCCGCGCCCGCCACATGTGGTGCGAGCCGGTGACGAGCAGGATCCGCGTGCGGCGCCGCGGGGCGAGCGCCTGCCAGCTCTGCGCCGCCTCCTCCCGCGTCGTGCGGCCGTCCACCAGCACGATCGCGTCCCCGGGCACGGCGAGGTCGCGCGCGAGCGCGGCGCGCTCCGCCGCCTCGTCCACCCCGTCCTCGCGCGGCCCGTGCAGCACCAGGACCGGGGCCAGCCGCCGCTGGTAGAGCGAGACGCCGTGGACGGCGCGGCGGAGCGAGCGCTCGGCGAGATGACCGGCGCTGGCCCCGGCTCCCAGCACCACGATCGCGTCGGCGGGGCCGACGTCGGCCTGCACCACGAACGCCGGGTGCAGCCGGTTCGCGAGCGGCGTGAACGCGACGGCCAGCAACCCGAGCACGGCCAGGGCCCCCACCGCGCGCGCCAGGGCCCTCATCCCACGTGGATGCGCGGGCGCTCGAGCGGGTTCTTGATCGTCTTGCGCAGCACCTCGCGGGTGACCGGCGCGGTGTCGCCCTCGCCCAGCGCCAGGTA
>DATBIZ010000726.1:0-4758 GCA_036556645.1 Vicinamibacteria bacterium
GGCGGCGACGCGCGCAGCGTGGCGGCGACGCGTAGGGGGGTGCAGGGGGGAGCGCGAGGGCCATCGGAGCCGAAGTTGTCCAGCGGCCCTCGCGATCCCCCCTGCGATAACGATGCTATCCTCCGGCGACGATGATCGAGATCCCGGTCGAGCTCGGCGAGAAGTCGTACCCGATCGCGATCGGCCACGGCCTGCTCGCCTCGATCCCGCAGCTGCTCGCGCCGTTCAAGGGACGCCGCTTCGCGGTCGTCTCGAACCACCGCGTGTGGTCGCTGCACGGGGCCCGCCTGGAGAAGCCGCTGCGCAAGCTGGGCACGGTCACCCGTGTGCTGATCCCGGACGGCGAGCAGCACAAGACGCGGGAGACCCTGGCCGCCGTCCACGACGCCTTCCTGGCCGAGGGCCTGCAGCGCGACGGGGTGGTGGTGGCCTTCGGCGGGGGCTGCGTCGGCGACCTGGCCGGCTTCGCCGCCGCCACCTACATGCGCGGGCTGATCTGGGTGCAGGTGCCCACCACCCTGCTCGCGATGGTGGACAGCTCGGTCGGCGGCAAGGTCGGGATCAACCACCCGAAGGCGAAGAACCTGATCGGCGCCTTCCACCAGCCCAAGGCCGTGCTGGCCGACCCGGCCGTGCTGGAGACGCTGCCCGCGCGAGAGATGCGCAGCGGCGCCTACGAGGTGCTGAAGTGCGGGATCCTGGCCGACCGCACCCTGTTCCAGGCCATCCGCGAGGCGCCCGAGGGGCTCGTGAAGTGGAGCCGCGCCGACGTGGAGAACGCGATCGCCTCCGCCTGCCGGATCAAGGCGGAGGTGGTGGAGAGCGACGAGCGCGAAGACGGCCTGCGCCGCGTGCTGAACCTCGGGCACACCCTCGGTCACGCGCTCGAGGCCGTGACCTCGTACAAGCGCTTCACCCACGGCGAGGCGGTCGGGTGGGGCCTGGTGGGCGAGGCCTGGATCGCGAAGAAGCGCGGGCTGCTCGCCGACGCCACCTTCGACGCGATCGCGGCCGCGGTGGACCACCTCGGGCCGCGCCCGCGGGTGTCGGACCTCGACGCCGACCACGTCCTGGCCGCGATCGCCCGCGACAAGAAGGGGCGCGCGGGCAAGGTGCCGTTCGTGCTGCCCAAGGGCATCGGCCGCGTGCAGATCCGCCCCGACATCGGCCCCCCCGACGTCAAGGGCGCCCTGCGGGCGATGGCCTCGCGCGAAGCGCGCACGGCCTGAGCGGCGAGCCGCTCAGCGCGCGCCGAGGAGGAGGATCAGCACCGCCTTCTGCACGTGCAGGCGGTTCTCGGCCTGCTCGAACACGACCGACTGGGGGCCGTCGATGACCTGGGCCGCCACTTCCTCGCCGCGGTGCGCGGGCAGGCAGTGCATGAACATCGCCTGCGGCCCCGCCGCCGCCATCATCTCCGGCGTGACCATGAAGCCCTGGAAGGCCTCGCGCCGGGCCTCGGCCTCGGCCTCCTGCCCCATCGACGTCCAGGTGTCGGTGTAGACGACGTCGGCGCCCTCCACCGCCTCCATCGGGTCGGCGGTGACCACGGGGGCCGGCGCGCCCACCCGCTGGGCGTCGCGCGTCGCGCTCTTCACGATGAGCTGGTTCGGCTCGTAGCCCGCCGGGGTGGCCGCCACGAACGACATCCCGAGCTTGACCGCGCCCATCATCAGCTCGTGGCAGACGTTGTTGCCGTCCCCGACGTAGGCGATCTTCAGGGCGCGGAAGCTGCCCCGCCGCTCGAGCACGGTCAGGTAGTCGGCCAGGGCCTGGCAGGGATGCAGCAGGTCGCTGAGGCCGTTGATCACGGGCACGGTGCCGTGGCGCGCCAGGTCGAGCACGTCCTGGTGGGCGAACACGCGCGCCATGATCGCGTCCACGAAGCGCGACAGCACGCGCGCGGTGTCGGCCACGGTCTCGCCGCGGTTGAGCTGGATGGCGTCCGCGCCGAGGTAGAGCGCGTGCCCGCCGAGCTGGAACATGCCGGCCTCGAACGACACGCGCGTCCGCGTGGAGGGCTTCTGGAAGATCATGGCCAGCGTCTTCGCGCGCAGCGCGTCGCGGTAGTCCTTGGGGCGCGCCTTCACGTCGCGCGCGAGCGCGAAGATCTCGTCCAGGTCCTCGCGCGAGTAGTCCTTCAACGCGAGCAGGTGCCGTTGTTTCATGGGAGTGCGGCGCGAGCGGCGCTCAAGCCGCACATGATAATACGCGCGTGCGGATCGTGGCCGTCGTGCTCGCCGCCGGCGAGGGCCGCCGGGTGGGGGGCCCCAAGGCGCTGCTGCGGGCCGGCGGGCAGTCCTTCCTCGCGCGTGGCTGCGCGCTGCTCGCCCGGCCCGGCGTGGACGAGGTGGTGGCCGTGCTCGGCCACCAGGCCGGCCGCGTGCAGGCCGAGGCGGGCCTGCCCTCCGCGGTCGCGTGCGTGGTCAACGAGGACTACCGGCAGACGGGCATGCTGGGGTCCGTGCACCGCGGTCTCGACGCCGCGGCCGCGCGCCACGCCGACGCGGTGCTGCTCCACCCGGTGGACCATCCCCTGACCGCCGCCGCGACCGTGGACGCCGTGGTGGCCGCGCTGCGCGCCGGGGCGCGGATCGCCGTGCCGAGCGTCGAGGGCCGCCGCGGGCACCCCGGCGGCTTCGCGGCGGCGGCGTGGCCGGCGCTGCGCGCCGCGCCGCCGTCCGAGGGCGCGCGCGCGGTGCTGGCCGCCCATCCCGACTGGGTCGTGCACGTGCCCGGCGATCCGGGGTGCCGGCGCGGGATCGACACGCCCGCCGACTACGAGCGCTGGATCGGGCCGATGTTACGATAGGTGGTTTGGCCTGACCCTGAACCGATGAACCTGCGCAACGTCGCCATCATCGCCCACGTGGACCACGGCAAGACCACGCTGGTGGACGCGCTGCTCCGCCAGGGCGGCGCGTTCCGCGCCAACCAGGAGGTGGCCGATCGCGTGCTCGACTCGAACGCGCTCGAGCGCGAGCGCGGGATCACGATCCTGGCCAAGAACACCGCCGTCCACTTCGGCGAGACCAAGATCAACATCGTGGACACGCCCGGGCACAGCGACTTCGGCGGCGAGGTGGAGCGCGCGCTGAAGATGGTCGACGGCGTGCTCCTGCTGGTGGACGCCTCGGAAGGCCCGCTGCCGCAGACCCGCTACGTGCTGCGCAAGGCGCTCGAGGCCAAGCTGCCCTCGGTGCTGGTGGTGAACAAGATCGACCGCGCCGACGCGCGGCCGCAGGAGGTCCTGAACGAGGTCTACGACCTGTTCATCGACCTCGACGCCGCGGAGGACCAGCTCGACTTCCCCGTGATCTACACCAACGCCAAGGCCGGCACCGCCCGCCTGGCCCCCGAGGCGGCCGAGCAGGACCTGCGCCCGCTCTTCGAGGCGCTGATGCGTCACATCCCGCCGCCGGGCGGGCGCCCGCAGGACGTGCTGCAGCTCCTCATCGCCAACCTCGACTACAGCGACTACCTCGGGCGCCTGGGCATCGGCCGCATCTTCAACGGCCGGGTGGCGGTGGGCGACACGGTGGCCGTGTCGAAGCGCGACGGCTCCCTGCAGCAGACGCGGATCACGAAGCTGTTCACCTTCGACGGCCTGCGCCGCATGGACGTGGAGGCGGCCGACTGCGGCGAGATCGTGGCCCTGGCCGGCGTGGAGGGCATCGCCATCGGGGAGACGGTCACCTCCGCCGAGGACCCGCGCCCGCTGCCGCCGCTGCACATCGACGAGCCCACGCTCTCCATGGTGTTCTCGATCAACACCTCGCCCTTCGCCGGCCGCGACGGCCGGTGGGTCACCTCGCGCAACCTCAAGGACCGGCTCGAGAAGGAGCTGCTCACCAACGTCTCCGTCCGCGTCGAGCCCACCGACTCCGCAGACGCGTTCAAGGTGATGGGCCGCGGCGAGCTCCAGCTCGCGATCCTGATCGAGAACATGCGGCGCGAGGGCTTCGAGCTGTCCGTGTCGAACCCCGAGGTGATCACGCGCGCGGAGGACGGCGTGCGCAAGGAGCCGCTCGAGCTGTTCGTCCTGGACGTGCCCGAGGCCTACATGGGCGTGGTGCTCGAGAAGATGGCCATGCGCAAGGGCAAGATGACCAAGATGGTCAACCACGGCTCCGGCCGCGTGCGCCTCGACTTCCACGTGCCCACGCGCGGGCTGATCGGCATCCGCACCGAGCTGATGACCGACACCCGCGGCACCGCGGTGATGAACAGCCTCATCGAGGGGTGGGTCGAATGGCAGGGCGAGATCCAGCGCCGGCCCACCGGCGTGCTGGTGGCCGACCGCACCGGCGACGCCACCGCCTACACGCTGAACCACCTCGAGGAGCGCGGCGAGCTGTTCATCGGGCCGGGGACCGGCGTCTACGAGGGCATGATCGTGGGGGAGAACGCGCGCACCGCGGACATGGACGTCAACGTGACCAAGGCGAAGAAGCTGACGAACATGCGCGCCTCCACCGCGGACGAGGCGGTCCGCCTCACGCCCCACCGCGTGCTCAACCTCGAGCAGGCGCTCGAGTTCATCAACGACGACGAGCTGGTCGAGGTCACGCCGTCCGCCATCCGCATCCGCAAGCGCGTGCTGGCGGCCAACCAGCGCCCGAAGAAGTACAAGGACGCGTAGGGTCCGTAACCCCGTACCCAGGCGTGATAAAATCACTTCCGTGATCGGAGACGTGACCCGCCGCGACTTCCTGCGCGCGGCGGCAGCAGGCAGCGCCGCCCTCGGCCTCGGCGGCG
>DATBIZ010000727.1:0-2002 GCA_036556645.1 Vicinamibacteria bacterium
GGATCGCCGCCACCGCCGGAGAGCGCGTGCCGGCCTTCAGCTTGAGGGAGGTGACGGCCGGCCAGCCGCCACGCCGCTCGATCTCGCGAAAGCTCTGCAGCGCCTGCTTGACCTGGCCGTACTGCTGATGCTGCGGCACGAGCTGCCGCAAGCTGGCCGCGACGCCGGACCCGCCCAGCGCACGGTCGAGCACGTCCACGACGTCCACCTTGCGCGTCTGCCCGAACCAGTGCGGGTCCACGTCCGCGGGGCTGACGCGGCCGGTCAGCAGGTGCGAGGCCAGCTTCAGGAACGTAGCGGTCAGCCGCAGGTCGGCGTCCGCGACCTGCTCCCGGTCGAGCGAGCCGCGCTTGAAGAGCCCCTTGGACTGCGTGCGTGCGGCGGCGAGCGGGCCGAGGTCGTAGTCCGCCGGGTCGAGCCCGTCCGCCCGGACCCCCTCGACCGCTGCCGTGAGCTCGGCGGCCGCCGGGGAGGGCTTCGTCCCCTCGAACCACGCCGGCTGGTAGCCCCGGCGCTCGTAGAATCGGCGGGCGGCCGCGAACGCGCGCGCGTCGTGTTCGTCTCCGCGGACGTTCTCGGGCGCGCTCTTGGACTGCAGCCGCTGCTTCAGCGCCTGTACGGTCTGCTCGGACGCCTTGCCGCGGTCGCCACAGGCAGCCGCCCCGGCCACGACGACGAGCACGAGAGAAGAGCGGACAATACGACGGACCATCGCACCCCCTTGGGTCAAACGCCTGAGCCCCAGGGCTCCCGCTGCAAGGGGCGTGCCCGGGACGGGGGCTTCAAACCCGGGCGGGCCGGCCGGCATCTCACCGATACGATGAGCAGCTCGGTGGCGTGCCTGGCCGCGTCGTTCGAACGAGGAGGACCCATCCCGGCCGCCACACCCGAGGACAGACGCCGCGAGGAGGCCCCGGTCGTCCGCCGGGCCCAGGACGGCGACATGGCCGCCTTCGAGCAGCTCTACCGCGATCACGTCGGCCGCGTCTTCGCCGTGTGCCTGCGGCTGTGCGGCGATGCCGCGCTGGCCGAAGAGCTGGCCCAGGAGGCGTTCGTGAGGGCCTGGCAGAAGCTCGGGTCGTTCCGCGGGGAGAGCGCCTTCTCGTCGTGGCTCTACACGTTGGCCGTGAACACCACGCTGACCGAACGGCGCTCGCGGCGGCGGCGCACCTCGCGCGTGGTGGCGACGGACGACCTGGCCGCGTTCGACCGGCCCGGCCGGCCGCCGGGGCCGGAGCACGGGTTCGACCTGGAGAAGGCCCTCGCGAACCTGCCCCCGGGAGCGCGAGCGGTCCTCGTGCTGCACGACGTGGAGGGCTACAAGCACCACGAGATCGCCGAGATGACCGGGATCGCCGAGGGCACCTCGAAGGCGCAGCTGCACCGCGCCCGCCGGCTGCTCAGGGAGGCGCTGACGCCATGACCTGTGAACGAGTCCGCGAACGGCTGGACGATTACCTGGACGGCGCGCTCGGCGAGCCCGAGTACCAGGAGGTCGAGCTGCACCTGGCCTCGTGCCCGGCGTGCCGGGAGGAGGAGCGGGGCATCCGCGCCGTGATCGCGCTGGCCGCCGCGCTGCCGCGCGAGAAGCAGCCCGCGCGGGACCTGTGGCCGGGCATCGCGGACGAGATCGCGCGGCGCCGCCACTTCGCGCTGCTCTCGTTCGTGCCGCGCCGGCCCGCGGTGTGGCTGGGCGCGCTGGCGGCGGCCGCCGCGGTGGTGATCGCGGTGCGCGTCGCGCCCACGCGCGAGACGCCGTCCGCGCCGGCCCTCGCCGGGGCGACGCCCGGGGCCCACGTGCAGCCGGCGGCGCTCGGCGGCGGCGTGCCCGCCTTCGCGGAGGCGGAGCGCGAGTACCAGCGCGCGGCGGCCGAGCTGATGGCGGCGCTCGACACGCGCCGGGCCTCGCTCTCGCCGGGGACCACCGCCGCCATCGACGAGAACCTGCGCGTGATCGACACCGCGCTCGCCGAGATCCGGGCCGCGCTGGAGCGCGACCCGG
>DATBIZ010000728.1:0-12183 GCA_036556645.1 Vicinamibacteria bacterium
GTGGGGGCGGCGCCGGCGCCCGTGCCCGGCCTGCTCCAAGCACTCGGCGCCGTCCCGCGCGAGGCGCCGTTCACGGTCGGTGCGCTCGCCGCCTGGCATGCGGCCGCGCTCGGCGGCGGCTACTTCCGCACGAGCGCGCGCGAGAGAGAGGGCGGTCCGCCGGCCGCGCCCGCCGCGTTCGTGGAGAGCCGCCTCGAGATTTTGCAGCACTGGCTCCAGGTCGAGAGCAGCCGCGAGCTGTCCGCAGCGCAGGCGGGCGCGCTCGCGCTGGCGCGGATCGTCGAGATCCTGCCCTTCGACGACGGCAACGGCCGCGTGAGCCGCCTGGCCGCCTCGCACCTGATGGTGCGCGCGGGCGCGCGCGCGCCGATCCTGGTGGGGTCGGACGAGGCGCGGCTGCGGGCGGCGCTCACGGCGGCCTTCCAGCTTCACACCGAGCCCCTGGCCGCGCTGCTGGAGGAGGCCTCGGAGCGCAGCCTCGACGTGATGATCGCGGCGCTGGAGGCGGACGGCGCCTAGGGCCGCCCTCCGTGCATCGCCCCGTGCCCGCGCGCCGGGCCAGCGACGGCGGCCCATGTACCTGGCGGCGCGGTCGTGCCCACCTCGGCGAAGATCAGGACACGGGCCTTCCTGGAAGTTCCGCGACGGCGCCGAACGTGACGGCGCGCACACCCGGAACGCACGAAAGCCCGGCCGCGGGGGCCGGGCTTCCCGGTCGTTTGCACGTTTTACCCGGCGGCTACTCGGAGTCGGCGCCCTGCCCGAAGCCGCCACGCACGTGGATGGTGGTCGTGGCGACCGCGATGGAGCGGTCGGACCGCTTCAACCGCACCGTGACGTTGTAGACGCCCGGCGTGCGATAGGCGTGCTCGGCGCTGAAGCGTCGCTCCATCTCCACGCCCGGCGCGAACGGCGGGCAGTCGGACTCCTGGCTGCTCTTGCCGCCGTCGTCCCACTCCCACTCCAGGGCGGGGCAGTAGAACTCCTCGACCGGCTCGCCGCCACGCAGCTCGGCGGTCGCCAGCACCATCACCGGCGAGAACGCCATGCGCGGCGTGGCGCGCAGCTCGAGCCGGGGCTTGCGCGCGCGCTCCTGGTCGCCGGCCACCGCCGGGAGAGCGAGGGATGAAAGGACGAAGACGGCACAGACGAGTCCGGCAAAACGGGTACGCATGCTTTGTTCTCCTCGCGGGTGTACGACGTGTTGCCGGCCCGGAGCGCCGTGACGGGCCTCACGATGAGCGCGGCGGGTCACTCCTCGGTGGGTTCGGGCTCCTCCTGGAAGGCGCGGCGGCGGTCGCGCGCGTCGGCGATCTCCGCGCTCGGGCGCAGCGCGCCGGAGTCGGCCTCGCTGACGCCGTACGCGCGGCCGGTCGCGTCCACCCCGTCCTGGTCCGGCGTGGCCATGTCGAACCCGGGCGCTTCCTCGCCGGCGTACGCGTTGCGCAACGGGTCCACCTCCGCGTCTCCGATGCGCAGCAGGTCGTCCTCGCCGGGAATCCGCTCCTCTTCGCGGCGCGGCACCTCCACGGGTCGCACCCCGGTGCGTGCCGCTTCGGCGGCCACCGCCGTCGGCGAGGGAACGTGCCGAGGCTCGTCGTCGCCGTTGCGCGCTGAATCGGGCCGGTCGGTGTCTCGCGCCATCTCGCGCCTCCGCTGGTCGCGTCAGCACGAAACGTGCCAGAGCCCAGGGGTCACCCCGCCTGTTAGCATCGCCTCGTGATCGTCCCCGTGCCGCCGGCGGTGCGCCAGGTCGTGGACGCGCTGCGCGCGGCCGGCGGACGCCCCTACGTCGTGGGCGGCGCCGTACGCGACGCGCTGCTCGGACGCGACGTGCACGAATACGACCTCGAGGTCTTCGGCCTGCCCGCGGCGGAGCTGCGGCGCGTGCTGTCGTCGCTGGGACGGCTCAACGTCGTGGGTGAGGCGTTCACGGTGTTCAAGCTCTCGGGGCGGCCGGGGCTCGAGGCGCCGCTCGACGTGTCGCTGCCGCGGCGGGATTCCAGGGTGGGGCCCGGCCACCGCGGCATCGCGGTCGAAGGCGACCCGACCCTCTCGGTGGAGGAGGCGGCGCGCCGCCGCGACTTCACCGTCAACGCGATGCTCTACGACCCGGCCGCGGACGAAGTGCTCGACCCCTTCCGCGGGCGGCAGGACCTCGCGTCGCGCGCGTTGCGCGCGGTGGACGCGCGGACGTTCGGCGAGGACCCGCTGCGCGCGCTGCGCGCGGTGCAGATGGCCGCGCGCTTCGAGCTGAACGTCGAGGAGGGGACCGCCGCGCTCTGCCGGGCGATGCCGCTCGGCGAGCTGCCCGCCGAGCGCGTCTTCGGCGAGATCGAGAAACTGCTGCTGAAGGCGGCGCGGCCCGCCATCGGGCTCCGCCTGCTCTCCGACTGGCGCCTGCTCGACACGGTGGCGCCGGAGCTGGTCCCGCTGGCGGCCACCCCCCAGGACCCGGCGTGGCACCCCGAGGGTGACGTGTGGACGCACACCCTGCTGGCGATGGACCAGGCCGCGCCGCTCGTGGGCGATCTCGACCGGCCGCGCGCGCTGACCGTGATGCTGGCCACGCTGCTGCACGACGTGGGCAAGCCGGCGACCACGCGCTTCGAGCGCGGCCGGGTGCGCTCGCCGGGGCACGAGGAGGCCGGGATCGCGCCCGCCACCGCGGTGCTCGACCGCTGGAACGTCCACACGCTGCTCGGCTACGACGTCCGCGGGCAGGTGCTGGCCCTGGTCGGCAACCACCTCAAGCCCGGGCAGCTCTACGACGACCGGGAGAAGGTCGGCGACGGCGCGATCCGCCGGCTGGCTGCGCGGTGCGAGCCGCTGCTGCTCTACAAGGTCGCGCGTGCCGACTGCCTCGGCCGCACCGGCGACTTCCCGCCGGTGGCCATGGAGTGGTTCCTCGAGCGCGTGCGGCAGCTCGACGTCGCGCGCCAGCCGCCGGCGCCGCTGCTGCGCGGCCGCGACGTGCTCGCGCTGGGCCTGCCGCCCGGCCCCGAGGTGGGGAGGATCGTGCGCGCGGTCTACGAGCGGCAGCTCGACGGCGCGGTCACCACCGCCGAGGAGGCGCGCGAGGAGGCGCGCCGCCTGGTGGAGGTCAGCCCTTCGCGGCCTGGCGGCTGAGCAGGTGCGCCACGGCCGCGGCGTCGAGCGGCCGCGAGAAGAGGAAGCCCTGCCCGAAGCGGCAGCGCAGCCCCTGCAGGCGCGCCTTCTGCTCCGGCGTCTCCACGCCCTCCGCGACCGCGGCCACGCCGAGGTTGGCGGCCAGGGTCACGATCGTGCGCACGATCTCGTGGTCGTCCACGTCGGTGTCCATGCGGCTCACGAACGAGCGGTCGATCTTCAGGGCGTCGATGGGGAAGCGGCGCAGGTGGCTCAGCGACGAGTAGCCGGTGCCGAAGTCGTCGATGTCGAGCGCGATGCCCAGCTCCTTGAGCCGCGCCAGCTTCGCCGCCGCCGCCTCGGGCTCCTCCATCACCACGCTTTCGGTCAGCTCCAGGCGCAGGCTGGCCGGGCCCAGCCCCGACTCGCGCAGCGCCTCCGCGGTGAGGGCCAGCACGTCCGAGCGCGCGAACTGGCGCGCGGACAGGTTCACGCTGACGCTGAGCGGGCCCGCGGCCGCGAACGCCCGCTGCCACTGGCCGGCGGCGCGGCAGGCCTCCCGGATCACCCACGCCCCCAGCGGCGCGCTGACGCCCATCTCCTCGGCCAGCGGCACGAAGTCCTCCGGCGCGAGCAGGCCCAGGCGCGGGTGCTGCCAGCGCACGAGCGCCTCGAAGCCGGTGACGCGCTCGGTGTCGAGCGCGACCATCGGCTGGTAGTGCAGCCTCAGCTCGCCCCGCTGCAGCGCGCGCCAGAGGTCCGTCTCCATCTGCAGGCGCGAGGCGGCCAGCGAGTGCATGGACTCGTCGAAGATCTCCGAGCGGCCGCCGCCGCGGCGCTTGCCCCGGTGCAGCGCGGTGGCCGCGTCGCGCAGCAGGTCCTCGGCCTCCCCGTGCGCGGCCCCGGCCAGCGCGATGCCGAGGGTGGCGGTGGCGAACACCTCGTGGCCGCGCACCCGGAAGGGCGCCTTCAGCTCCAGGTGGATGCGCTCGGCCACCCGCAGCGCCTGGCCCACGTCGGCCACCTCCTCGAGCAGGATCGCGAACTCGTCGCCGCCCAGGCGGGCCACGGTGTCGCCGGGGCGGAGGGAGGCCTCGATGCGCGCGGCGAAGGCCACCAGCACCTCGTCGCCGCCCGCGTGCCCCAGCCCGTCGTTGACGACCTTGAAGCGGTCGAGGTTCACGCAGCACACGGCCAGCGCCCCGCGGGGCCGCCGCCGGTGGCGCGCGAGGGCCAGCCGCAGCCGGTCCACGAAGAGCGTCCGGTTCGGCAGCTTCGTGAGCCCGTCGTGCAGCGCGTCGTGGATGAGCTGCTCCTCGGCCTGCTTGCGCCGGCCGATGTCGGTCTGCGAGCCGGCCATCCGGCAGGGCTGGCCGGCGGCGTCGCGGACGGCCAGCCCGCGGCTGAGCATCCAGCGCCAGCCGCCGTCGGCGCCGCGCATGCGGTGCTCGCACTCGAAGTACGGCACGGTGCCCGAGAGGTGGTCGTCGAGGGCGTGGCGCAGGCGCGGCAGGTCGTCGGGGTGCACGCGGCCGAGCCAGTCGTCCGGCCGCGCGAACGCCGCGTCCTCGCGGTACCCGAGCATCGCCTTCCAGCGCGGGGAGAAGTAGGCCGCGTTGCGCACGAGGTCCCAGTCCCACAGGCCGTCGTTGGCTCCGCGCATGGCCAGCGCGTAGCGCTCCTCGCTCTCCCGCAGCGCGCGCAACGCCTGCTCGCGCTGCTCGCGCATCCGCTGCGCGTCGAGCGCGCCGCGCACGGCGGGGCCCAGGCGCGCCAGGCGTTCCTTGAGGACGTAGTCGGCGGCGCCGGCCTTGATCAGCCCGGCGGCGGTCTCCTCGTCTATGGACCCGCTGACGACGATCACCGGAGCGGCGAGCCCGAGGCTGGAGACCAGGCGCAGGGCCTGGAAGCCGCCGTAGCCGGGCACGCGGTGGTCCACGAGGATGACGTCGCAGGGGCGCTCGCGCAGCTCGCGCTCGAAGTCGCGGCCGGTGGCCACCGAATGCAGCTCCAGGTCCGCGAAGCTGCGCCGCAGCTCCTGGCCGATCAGGAGCGAGTCGTGCGGCTCGTCCTCGAGGAGCAGGACACGGAGGCGCGCCGTGAGGGGGCTGCTCGCGATGGCCGCCATGGGAAACCGGGAAGGATACTATCCATAATTTATCGGAACGCAAGCGCGCGTGAACCGAGGCGCGCGGCGCAACCGGCGGCTCAGCGCGTGTAGCGGGTCTCGTTGTCGAGGACCGTCAACGTGCGGACGTACAGCTCGTTCACCTCTTCCCGGCTGTTGGCGATCGCGGTGAGGCCGAGCTTGCCGAACTCGGACAGCGCGCCGATCAGGTGGAAGAGCACGCCGGACTCGGAGCCGTGGCTGTAGTGGAGCTTGTTGAAGGTGAGGATCTCGATCAGGTCCTCGGGGAGGAGGCCGCGGTACGACTCGGACTTCAGGTTGTCCGTGGCGCGGTAGTACTTCGCGTGGCCGGTGGGGGAGAGGAAGAGTCCGGTGGCGGGGTCGAGATGGCCGCCGGTCAGGAACTGGAGCGCCAGGTACGGGTGCGTGGTGCCGCCCATGCGCAGGTTGATCTCGAGCGCGGTGACGTTCCACTCGTCCGCGCCGCCGTTGCGCCACACCAGGAAGTCCACGCCGAAGCGGCTCACCACGCCGTAGCTGGCCAACACCTTGCCGATGACGAACGCCGCCTCCTGGACCTGGATGCGGTAGTCCTCGTGCGCGGGGAAGCTCGAGCCGAGGAACACCTGGCCGGTGGGGCCGCCCAGGATCTGGTCGTGGGTCGAGATCAGCGTCACCTCGCCGCTGGGGCTCACGCGCACCTGCGCGCTGGGGGAGAACTTCTCGGGGGCCTCGACGAACTCCTCGACCACCCCGCCCATGCGCGCCAGCTTCTCGAAGAAGAGCACCGGCGTCTCGATGGGCACCGAGAACTCGAGCTGCCGGAGCTGGTCCTGCACGTCGGAGCGGCGGTTGCCGTCGGGGTAGCGGAAGAGCGCGTTGCCCTCGCCGGAGAAGCTGTCGTTGAGCTTGACCACCGCGCGGCGGACGGCGGGCCGCTTCTCGCGCAGCTCGAGCAGCGCGTTCTCCACCTCGTGTTCGGTGCGCAGGTCCTCCACCCCCATCGGCAGCTCCACGCCCGCCTCGCGGAACACCTTGCGGCTGCCCGACTTCGTGCCGAGGTGCGTGAGCTTGGGGTCCACGCCGTTGAGCGGGATGCCGAGCAGCACGGCCAGCTTGCGCTCCAGGGGCGTGGAGTTGAACACGGTCAGGTAGGCGCGGCTGCGGTCGTGGATCCCGGCGCGGATCCGCTCGATCAGCCGCGGACGCTCCAGGATCTTCTCCGTCAGCGAGCGCGGCGAGGCGTCGTGGGCGCAGAGCAGCGTCAGGCGCGCGCGCGCGTGGCTGGCGGGCACGCCGGCCAGGAACTGGAAGTAGTACTCCAGGATCATGGGGTGGATCGGCTGCGACGTGATGTAGACCATGCGCCCGCGCGGGTTGCGCAGGCGGATGAGGAGGAAGAGCAGCCGCTCCTCGTAGAAGCTGACGCCGGGCAGCTTGCGCAGCTCCGCCTGGTCGAGCGTCAGCGAGGGCACCACCACCGACGTGTGCGGCTCCTCCTGCCGCATGGTCACCGTCTCCCAGAGCTCGTGCAGGCGCGGCTTCAGCGCCTCGAACGCCTCGATCTCCTGCTCGAGCGTGAGGTCGCCCGGCAGCGGCGGCTTGGGCAGCATGGCGGTGCGCCCAGCGTAGGTGCCGGAGCCGCGGATTTCAAGCGCACGAGCGCGACCGGATTTCCGTGCGAGCGGCTAGAGGGCCGGGCGGGTGAGGGCGAGGATCTCGTCTTCGTGCACGTCCACGGACAGGCCCAGCGATTCCGCGCGGCGGCGGATCTCGCGGTAGAGATGGAAGCGCAACGGCCCCAGCAGCGTGTAGTCCGACGTGAGGTGCAGGCGGCGGTCGCGGGCGGGATCGTCGTGCGTCGCCTCGAGCACGGCCCGGCGCTCCTCGAACCACTCGGTGGTCACCTCGCCGCGCTCGCGCTTGCGCAGCAGCACCAGCATCTGCCGGTCGAGGTCCACGATCTCGGGGTGGTGGTTGACCGCGAACATGCGCGGGACCTCTCCGCCCGGATCGCGCGCGAACTCGAGCATGGTGAGCGCGTCGCCCGGCGGGCCTCCGACGCCGCGCGTCTCGTACCCGATGGCCACCACGCCCGGCGGCAGCGGGCGCGGCTCGGGGACCAGGTCGTAGAGGCGGTGGTCGAGGATGGACAGCCGCCGGCGGTCGGGCAGGTCCTCGGCGAAGCGGCCGAACCACGGATGGGCCTGCGCCTCCGGCGTCAGCACGTTCTCGAGGATGCCCGCGCTCTTGCCGCCCTTGTCCGGCCCGCGCAGCACCGGCTGCGCCACCCCCGACCAGCGGCACATCACCCCGAACGTGTGGCAGACGGCGACCAGCGCGCTCGGGGGCGCCGCGCGCACGCGGTCGAACAGCGCGAACAGACGCGGCTCCCACCCGGGGTCCTCGACCACGCCCTGAGTGCCGGGGGCCTGGCCGTCGTTGCGGGAGGGGTCGATGTGGCCCGGACCGCCGGTGCCGACGTAGAGCGCGAAGCGCCCGCCCGGCGGCTCCGGGATCATGTGCCGGCGCCGGACGTCGTAGGAGATCGCCCGCACCGACAGCCCGTGGGCGCGGAGCTTCGGGCTCAGGTCGCAGGCCGCGTCCTGCACCGCGTGCACGATCGAGTCGTGCCCCAGGTTCGGCCAGCCGTGGTTCATGTCCAGGATGGCGACGTCCACCACCCGGGGATCCGCGGGCGGCACGTCGCCCGGCGCCTCCACGCGCGCGTAGCCGAACGCTCCGGCGCCGGGAGGGGCCGCGCAGTCGGTCAGGCAGAAGGACACCCCGTAATGCGCCTTGTGATGGCAGGTGATGGCCACTACCGGCGCTCCACCACGAAGGCCGGCACCTGTCCTCCGCCCGAGGTCACGTTGGCCAGCGACGACCCGGACAGGCGGGTGAGGAAGCCCTCCACCTCGCCCTGGAACAGGAACGGGTCGAGGTCCACCACCACGTCCTTGAACGCCAGCTCGGGCAGGTCGAGCGCCAGCTCGGGGAACGAATGGCGCTGCAGCTCGACCTTCTCCTGCACGACGTAGGGGGAGCGCAGCGCCTCGGCGAGCGCCTTCTCCCAGTCCGCCTCGGTGGACTCCCACCCGAGGAACACGCCCTTGCCGCCGTATTCGTCGTTCGGCTTCAGCACCAGCCGCTCGCGGTGCTCGCGGATGTAGAGCGGCAGGTCCACCGTCCGCCCGCCGCGCGTGTCCTTGCCCTCGCGCACGCGCCGGGTCCAGGGCACGTGCGCCGCGATCGCGGCGCGCTGCCGCTCGGTGAACAGGGCCTGCACCGACTCGTCCGTGAGCACGGCGAAGATCGCCTTCTTGTGGATCGGCTTGCAGCGGAACGGGTTCACCACCGTCACCGCGCGGTCCTTGGCGGCCTGGAGCAGCGGCTGCAGCTTCTCCGCGCGCTCGATCAGCTCGTTCACGAGCAGGCGCTTGTACACGATGTCGATGGTGCGCCCCTCGTAGCGGAGCGCGCCCTTCTCGTAGACGAGGTCGCGCGGGTCGCAGACGAAGGCCGGATGGCCGGCCTCGGCGAAGAACTCGCGGAAGAGGTGGTGCTCGGTGCGGGTGGGCACGTCCTCGAAGTCCACGATCGCGATCGTGGGATGCTCCTGCCGCCCCCCCGCCTCGCGGTAGCACGCGAGCAGGGTGTCGAGCAGCTTCTGCCGGACCTGGAACCGCCGCAGCGTCCAGCGCTCCTGGAACTTCTCCATCACCGGCAGCTCCAGGAACACCTCCTCGAGCGTCTCGCTGTAGGCGATGCCGGCCGGGCTCTCCGCGTTCAGCTCCACGAACTGGTAGGCGGACGGGGTGAGGAACGAGTCGAGCCGCGCCGACGGCGAGCTGCGCGCGTAGCCGGGATGGATCGCGACCAGCTCGCGCTCGGCCGGCGTCAGGTCCACGCGTTCCCAGAGCGCCTCGCCCAGCCTGGCCTCCACGGTCTCCACCGCCTGGAAGATCAGCCGGCAGACGTCGCGGATGCGGTCGTAGGCCTCCGGCGAGACGAAGTTGGGCCGGAGGAACGGGCAGAGCAGGCGGCCCCCGAACGTGAGCTTGGCCGCGCGCAGCCGGTCGGCGAGCCCGGCCTGGAGCTGCTGGACGTGCGCCTTCTCGTCGCGCAGCAGGCGCTCGTAGTCTTCGACCGCGCGCGACGCCGTCTCGTCCATCGGCACCCATTCTAGCGTGCGCTCGAGCACACGGCCCTGGCATCGCGCTTGCTAGGTAGGGCATGGGACGCGCGCGGCACCGCCGCGGGGCGTGTCACCGCATTCGTAAGATATGCAAGGAGGACGATTCCATGCGATTGGGCCTGCATCGTGCGCCGGCGTTGGCGCTTTCCCTGGCTGCCCTGACCACCGCCTCGGCCGAGGCCCAGAACCCCGCCCGCGCCGAGCGATTCGAGCAGCGTGACCAGAACCGGGATGGCGTGCTCTCCCAGAACGAGTACGTCTCCACCGGAGGACACCCCGGCAACTTCCGGGCGATGGACCGCAACAACGACGGCGTGCTGAGCCGCGAGGAGTTCGGCGCCGGCACGGGCGGCGGCGGAGTGAACGTCCCCGCCGCGGACGCGTTCACCAACCAGGACCGCGACCGCGACGGGTACCTGTCGCGCGCGGAGAACGACGACCCCTCGTTCAACCGCCTCGACCGCGACAACGACGGGCGGCTCAGCCGCGACGAGTGGGCGAGCCCGCTCGACCCCAACAGCGTCGAGGGCCGCTTCGGCGACCTCGACCGCAACAACGACGGCTGGCTGTCGCGCTCGGAGTTCGGGCAGAACCGCACCGTCTTCAACCGCACCGACGTCAACCGCGACGGCCGCATCACCTACGAAGAGTACGCGGGCTCCGGCCCCGTGGACGGCCCGCGCGCCGACTTCAACGCGCTGGACCGCAACCGCGACGGCTGGCTGTCGCGCTCGGAGTTCGGCCAGAACCGCGTCACCTTCGACTACGCCGACCGCAACAACGACGGGCGGATCTCCTACGCGGAGTACGCCGACCCGCGCTCGCCGGACAGCGCCGCCGCGCGCTTCGACGTGCTCGACCGCAACAACGACCGCCTCGTCACCCGGTCCGAGTGGCGCGACCAGACGCGCTCGTTCGACCGGTTCGACGTCGACGGCGACGGCCGGATCTCGCGTGACGAATACGTGAACCCGCCCTCGCTCGACGTGCGCGAGACGCGCTTCGGCAACCTGGACCGCAACCGCGACGGCGCGCTCAGCCGCGGCGAGTGGCGCGACGAGCCGTTGGCGTTCGCCCGCGTGGACTCGAACCACGACGGCCGGGTCAGCTTCCGCGAGTACTGGGACCGTGGCCAGGCCGACGACGACTACTCCTGGGGCGACCGGTTCCGCCGCTTCGACCGCGACGGCAACGGCGTGGTCAGCCGGCAGGAGTGGCTGGGCGACGTGGACACCTTCTCGGTGCTCGACGTGTCGCGCAACGGCGTGCTGGAGCCGCGCGAGATCAACCAACCCAGCGGCCTGCCCGCGCGCTTCCGCATGCTGGACCGCAACCGGGACGCCTGGATCGCCCTGTCCGAGTGGCGGGGGTCGCGGTCGTCGTTCGATTTCTTCGACGACGATCGGGATGGGCGGCTGAGCGAGAGGGAATACGTAGGGGCGTATTAGCTGGACACGCGGAGGGCGTCGCTGACGCCCTCCGCCGGTCTCGGTCTCGGCGTCTGTTTCGGGTACCGGTACCGATACGGGTACGGTCGACGGTCTCGAGTCCGTACCCGTACCCGAACCGTGTGCCCGTAGCCGAAACCGATATCGGAATCCGAACCAGTAACCGAGACTGAAACCGAGACCGAAACCGAAACGGTCACCCGAAACCGACGGCCAGCCGTTATCATCCTCTCGTGGTCGAACTGCGCGAGCCGCTCGACGCGCTGATCCATCCGCCCTCGACGTTCACCCGCGGCACCGCCTTTCCCCGCGCGCGGGAGATCCGGCTCTACGACACCACGCTGCGCGACGGCGAGCAGACGCCGGGCGTCGCCTTCACGCCGGAGCAGAAGTACGAGCTGGCGGGCATGCTCTCCGACGCCGGGGTGCACATCATCGACATGGGGTTCCCCTCGGCCGCGCCCTCGGAGCGGCGGGCGCTGGAGCTGATCCTGGAGGGCAAGCGCAAGGGACGGCTGCGCGGGGACCTCGAGATCATCGTGATGTGCCGGTCGAGCGCGCGGGACATCGACATCACGCTCGCCACGCTCGAGAAGATGGGGGCGCGGCCCGACGACTGCACGTTCTTCATCTTCACCTCCGGCTCCGACCTCCACCTGAAGTACAAGATCGGCAAGACCCTCCTGCAGCTCGAGGGCCGGAAGCCCGACGAGTGGCTGGACCTGCCGGTCTCGTTCTATCGCGAGGCCAACCTGAAGATGGCCTGCGCGGCGATCCGCCACGCGAAGAGCCGCGGGGTGCGCGAGATCGAGTTCGGGGGCGAGGACGGCTCCCGCGCCGACGTCGCCTACCTGATCGAGCTGGCGCGCGCCTGCTACCAGGCGGGCGGCACCCGGTACTCGTTCCCGGACACGGTCGGCTTCTTCGCCCCGGAGGGAGTGGACTACTACATCCCGAAGCTGGTGGCCGCCTTCCCGGAGCGCCCGCTGGTCGTGCACTTCCACAACGACTTCGGCCTCGGCGCCTACAACACCGTGCGCGCGCTGCACCACGGCGCCACGGTGCCGACCTGCACCGTGAACGGGCTCGGCGAGCGCGCGGGCAACGCGCCGCTGCACACCACGGTGATGATCCTGAAGGAGCTGTACGGGGTCGCCATCCCCGGCTTCCGCTACGACATGCTCTGGGCGCTGCGGCGCAAGGTCGAGGAGTTCAGCGGCATCCCGGTCGGCGCCACCGAGCCCGTGATCGGCCACAACGTCTTCAGCCACGAGACCGGCATCCACACCGCGGGCATCACC
>DATBIZ010000729.1:0-5714 GCA_036556645.1 Vicinamibacteria bacterium
CCTCAGCCGCCGAAGCGGGGCCGCGGCGGGGGCGGGGCGGGGGCAGGCGCCGCCGCGGCCACCCCGGCACGGAGCGCAACGTCGTTGCCCTCCTGCTTGGCCTGGCGGTGGTCCTTGCCCTGCATCTTGACCACCAGGCACATCTCCATCAGCCGGGAGCGCAGCCGCGTGCCCACCCGCTCCACCAGGTACTCCTTCCGCCGGTGGCTCTGGTCGCGCGCCGCGACGTCGGGGGCCACGTCCGGGAAGTTCGTGGTGATCAGGGTCGCGCGCTTGGCCATGTAGCGGCTGTTGAGCAGGAAGAACAGCGTGTCCAGCATCCAGTCCGTCATCTTCCAGGCGCCCAGGTCGTCGAGCAGCAGGACGTCGGCCTCCACCACCGGCGAGAGCACCTGCAGCTCGGTGGTGCGCGTCTGCTCGTCGTACGAGTTGCGGATCTCGCGGATCAGCTCGTGGAAGTCCCAGAACTGGCCGCGCGCGCCCTTGGTGGTGCACAGCTCCCGCAGCGCGGCCACCGCCAGGTGTGTCTTGCCGACGCCGTTGTCACCGGTGAACAGCAGGCCCAGACCCTCGTCGGTCCCCAGGAACGGATAGCCCGCGCAGTAGTTCATCACCTTGCGCAGCGCGGCGCTCAGCGAGTCGCTGCCGGGCTCGAAGACGGCGAGCGTGCAGTGCTCGTAGCGCGGCGGGATCCGGCAGAGGGAGAGCACGTCCCCGGCCCCGGCCGCCGAAGGCCGCCGGCACGCGCACGGACGCGCGAACTCGCGCCCGTCCTTCTCCACGATCTCGAACCCGGTGCCTCCGCACGCCGCGCAGGCGGTCAATTGAGCGCCCCGCGCAGCTCGGAGGCGCGGTGGCTCCTCCGCAGCTTCTCCTTGGCCTTGCTCTCGATCTGGCGGATGCGCTCGCGCGAGAGGCCGAGCGCCTCGCCGATCTCCTGCAGCGTGCGCGGCTCCTCGCCGTCGAGGCCGAACCGCATCTTGATCACCTCGCGCTCCTTCGGCTCCAGCTCGCCGACCATGGCGCGGATCTGGTCCTCGAACGAGGAGCGGATCAGGGTGAGCTCGATGGAGGGGATGGTGTCCTGCTCCAGGGTGTCGCCCAGCTCCATCTTCCCGTCCTCGCCCACCGCGGTGGAGAGCGAGAGGTCGTCCCCGGCCACGCGCAGCAGGTTCTCCACCTCGGCCTCGGTGAGCGCGGTCTTCTCCGCCACCTCCTCCGTGGTCGGGGCGCGCTCGAGCTCCACCGCGAGCTGCTGGCGCGCGTTGCCCACCTTGGAGATCTGGCCGGAGAGCTTCTGGGGCAGGCGGAACACGCGGCTGTGCTCGGCCAGCGCGTGGAAGATGGCCTGGCGCACCCACCACACCGCGTACGAGATGAACTTCACGTTGCGCTCGGGGTCGAAGCGCTTGGCCGCCTCGATGAGCCCCAGGCTCCCCTCGTGGATCAGGTCCAGGAAGGAGAGGCCGAGGCCGCGGTACCGCTTCGCGTAGGACACCACGAAGCGGAGGTTGGCCTCGACCAGCCGCTGCAGGGCCTGCTGGTCGCCCTGCTTGATGCGGCGCCCGAGCTCCTTCTCCTCGTCCGCGCTCAGCGGCTTGAAGCGCGCGATCTCGCGGATGTAGGCGTTGAGGCTGTCGCCGGTGGCGGCGCGGCCGTCCCCCCCGGCCTTCGTCTTCTGTTTGCGGGGAGTCTTCTTGCTGGCCGGCATGAGCACCTTCGCGCGGGTGACGCGAGAAGATTATAAGCGACCGGCCGCGGCCTATCCCTTGTCCGGCGCCTTCACGATCTGCGCGGGCGGCACGCGCACGAGCGCCCGCTCCAGGCGCTCCTGCCATCCCTCCTGGCTCGACTTCTGCAGCTCCTCGCGCACGTGGGAGACGAAGTCGCCCATCTCCGCCTGCATCTGCTCCATCTTGCGGCGCATGTTCAGGATGATCTCGACGCCGGCCAGGTTCACCCCCAGGTCCCGCGTCAGGTTGAGGATCACCTCGAGCTGGCGCAGGTCCTCCTCGGAGTACAGCCGCGTGTTCCCCTCGGTGCGCGAGGGCTTGAGCAGCCCCTCGCGCTCGTAGAGGCGCAAGGTCTGGGGGTGGATCCCGTAGCTCTTGGCGACCACGCTGATCATGTAGTACTTGCCCTTCCCGGGCGCGGGGCGCGGCTCCGCCGGCGCGTCGTGGCGAGGGCGGCGGCCGCGCGGCATCGGCTACGCCTTCGCCGCGCCGGCGCGCGCGGGGGCGGCGGCGTTGGCCGCCGGGCCACGGGGCGGGCGCGGGCTCCGGCGCGCGAACTCCTCGAGCAGCCGGCGCCCTTCGTCGTCGGTCACGGAGGGCACCCAGACGCGCACCTGGACGAAGAGGTCGCCGCGCGCGGGCTCCGCGCCCGGCGCCTCCATGCGCGGCATGCCGCGCTTGCGCAGGCGGAAGCGCTGCCCGTTCTGCGTGCCGGGCGGCACGCCGATGGTCATCGGACCATCCAGCGTCGGCACCTCGACGTGCGCGCCCAGCGCCGCCTCCGCGATCGAGATCGGCACCTCGCAGAAGAGGTCGTCGCCCTCGCGCCGGAAGACGGGATGCGGCTCGACCTCCACCGAGAGCACGAAGTCGCCCGGCGGCCCGCCGCGGCGCCCGGCGTTCCCCCAGCCGGGGAGGCGGACGCGGCTGCCGTCGTTGACGCCGGCCGGGATCTGCACCTCGAGCCACTCGCTGTGGCGCACGCGGCCCTCGCCGGCGCACTGGCCGCAGGGCTGCCGCCCGAGCACGCCGGTGCCGGCGCAGTCCTCGCAGCCGCGCGTGAACACCATGCGCCCGCGCGCGGCGCGCAGTTGCCCCGTCCCTCCGCACGCCGGGCAGGGTCGCGGGCGCAACGCGAGCGCGCCCCGCCCCTCGCAGGCCCCGCAGGTCTCGAAGCGCACCACGTGGACGCGGCGCCGCGTGCCGCGCAGGCACTCCTCGAAGCTGACCCGCGTCGTCTGCTGCAGGTCCTCGCCCGGCACCGGGCCCTCCGCGGCGGGATGGAGCACGCCGTGGAAGATCTCGTGGAAGCCCGCCCGCTCCACCCGCGTCTCGGCCGAGAAGTCGAAGCCCGCGAACCCGACCGCGGCGCGCGGAGGCGGCGGAGGCGGGGCCTCCCCGCGGTCGTACTGGGCGCGCCGCTGCGGGTCGGAGAGCACCTCGAACGCGCGCGACACCGCGCGGAAGCGCTCGGCCGCGATCGGGTCGCCGGGGTTCAGGTCCGGGTGGAGCAGCCGCGCGAGCTTCTGGTAGGCGCGGCGGATCTCGGCCGCGGTCGCGTTGCGCCGGACGCCCAGGACCTCGTACACGTCCATCAGACAACACGGGGGGGTACGGCTCCCGTTGCACCCCCCCGCGCCCTTCGGCCTCCCCCCCAAGTCGCTCGCGCCGAGGTGAATCCGGCGCTCGCTGCTTCAGGCACCCTTGTTCACCTCTGCGTCCACCGTTCCGGTCCCGGTGTTTCCGCCGTCCGGGTCGCTCCGGGACGCCTCCGGCTCGGCGGTGGCCTTGTACAGTGCCTCCGCGATCCGGTGCGACACCGTGGTCAGCTCGCCCGTGGCCTTCTCGAGGACGTCCTTGCCGCCGGCCGCCAGGGCGTCGCGCGCGCTCGTGAGCGCCGCTTCCGCCGCCGTCACGACCTCGCCCGGCAGCTTGTCCCGGTTCTCGCCCACCGTCTTCCCGGTCGCGTACACGAGCCCGTCGAGGCGGTTCCTCGCCTCGATCTCCTCCTGCTTCTTGCGGTCCTCGTCCGCGTGAGCCTGCGCGTCCTGCACCATCCGCTCGACCTCGTCCCTGGCCAGGCCGGAGGACGAGGTGAGGGTGATGGCCTGGCTCTTGCCGGTGCCGCGGTCCTTGGCGGAGACGTTCACGATGCCGTTGGCGTCGATGTCGAACGTGACCTCGATCTGCGGCACGCCGCGCGGCGCGGGCGGGATGCCCACGAGCTGGAACTTGCCCAGCGTGCGGTTGTCGCGGGCCAGGGGCCGCTCGCCCTGCAGCACGTGGATCTCCACGGTGTGCTGGCTGTCCGCGGCGGTCGAGAACGTCTGGCTCTTGCGGGTGGGGATGGTGGTATTGCGCTCGATCAGGCGGGTGGAGACCCCGCCGAGGGTCTCGATCCCCAGCGAGAGCGGCGTCACGTCGAGGAGGAGCAGGTCCTTCACCTCGCCGGAGAGCACCCCCGCCTGCACGGCGGCGCCGACGGCCACCACCTCGTCCGGGTTGACGCCCTTGTGCGGCTCCTGGCCGAAGAACTCGCGCACGAGCTGCTGCACGCGCGGGATGCGGGTGCTGCCGCCGACCAGCACGACCTCGGCCACGCCGCCGGGCTGCAAGCCGGCGTCCCTCAGGCACTGCCGCACCGGGCCCATCGTGCGCTCGAGCAGGTCGGCCACGAGCTGCTCGAAGCGCGAGCGGCTCAGGCGCAGCGCCAGGTGCCGCGGGCCCGAGGCGTCCGCGGTCACGAAGGGGAGGTTGATCTCCGTCTCCATGGCCGTGGACAGCTCCATCTTGGCGCGCTCGGCCGCCTCCTTGAGCCGCTGCCGCGCCATATGGTCCGCGCCGAGGTCGATGCCCTGCTCCTTCTTGAACTCCGCCACGATCCACTCGATCACGCGCTGGTCCAGGTCGTCGCCGCCCAGGTGCGTGTCGCCGCTGGTGGCCTTCACCTCGACCACGCCTTCGCCCACCTCGAGCACCGAGATGTCGAACGTGCCGCCGCCGAAGTCGTAGACCGCGATCGTCTCGTCCTTCTTCTTGTCGAGCCCGTAGGCGAGCGCGGCCGCGGTGGGCTCGTTGACGATGCGCAGCACGTCGAGCCCGGCGATCTTCCCCGCGTCCTTGGTGCCTTGCCGCTGCGCGTCGTTGAAGTACGCCGGCACCGTGATCACGGCCTGCGTCACGGGCTCGCCGAGGTACTGCTCGGCCGCGCCCTTCATCTTCTGGAGGACCATCGCCGAGATCTCCGGCGGCGCGAGCTGCCGGCCCATCACCTCGATGCGGGCCTCGCCTGCGGGGCCGGCGACCACCGCGTAGGGCACGGTCCGCGTCTCGCCTTCCACCTCGGAGAACTTGCGCCCCATGAAGCGCTTGATCGAGTAGACCGTGTTCGGGGCATTGGTCACCGCCTGGCGCTTGGCGACCTGCCCGACCAGGCGCTCTCCGCCCGGCGTGAACGCCACGACCGAGGGCGTGGTACGGCTGCCCTCGGGGTTCGCGATCACCGTGGGGCTGTCCCCCTCCATCACCGCGACGACCGAGTTGGTCGTGCCGAGGTCGATGCCGATGATCTTGGCCAAAAGTCCCCCCGACTGTTCAGCTTAAGGGTTGAGCGTCTCCTTGTCAACCCTGTTGCGCGCGCCCTCCGCCGGGCGCCGCGCGGGCCTAGAATCGGAGGTGATGCCGGCGCGGACCTTCGAGATCACCAGCGGCGAGCCGGTCGAGATGCGATGCGCCGCCAGCCTCTCCGAGGCGTCGGCGCTCGTGCCGCCCGGCGCGTATTCGACGCTGCGCACGCATGGCGGCGACGGCGTCGTCGCCTTCGCCCACCACCTGCGCCGGCTCGAGGACTCGGCCGCCGCCCAGGGACAGCCGGGCCGGCTCGACGCGGTCGCGGCGCGCACCGGGCTCGCCGCCGCCCTCGCCGAGGCCGGGCACGCCGAGTCGCGCGTGCGCCTGACCTGGGCGCCGCCCCACCTGTTC
>DATBIZ010000730.1:0-4223 GCA_036556645.1 Vicinamibacteria bacterium
CCTACGTGGTGACCGTGGATCGCGGCCTGACGGCCGCCGATGGCCAGACGCTCGGCTACACCTGGGCGGGGACCGTCGAGAACTGGCACCGGAGCGCGTTCACGAGCTTCGGGGCCGGCCACGGGGTGTGGGAAGCCGGCGGGGGCCCGGAGCTGCCGTTCTACGCGCGCAACGTGCGCTCGGTCACGCAGTGGCTCGCCCCCCTCACGCCCGACGCGCTGATGCCGGCGCTGCGGCGGCTCGACGGCCAGGCCTTCCGCCTCGCGCCGGAGGCGCCGGCCGCCGAGCGCCCGCTGCGCCCGCGTGCCGACCGCCTGCAGTCGTCCGGGCTCGACCTCTCCCCGGCGCTTTCGCCCGCGGGCCGCGGGCTGGCCTGGGCGGCCCTGCGCGACGGTCCGCCGATCGCCCGCGCGCGATCGGCCACCGACGCGGACAAGCCGCGTGCCACCCTGGTGCAGGTCACCAACCTCGGCCTCACCGTCAAGGACAGCCCCGAGCGGACGCTCGTGTTCGTGACCCGCCTCGACGACGGCGCGCCGGTGGCGGGCGCGCGGGTGGCGATCCGCGACGTCGAGAACCGCGTCCGCTGGTCGGGCGTCACCGACGGCCAGGGCATCGCCACCGCGACCGGGCTGGCCCTCCGCACGCCGGAGGAATGGTGGCGGCTCGCCTTCGTCGTCACCGCGGAGAAGGAGGGTGACGTCGCGTACCTGGCCAGCGACTGGCACGAGGGCCTCGAGCCGTGGATGTACGGGCTCGCCCACGGCCTCGAGGAAGCGGGCACGCTGCTGCGCGGCTCCGTGTTCGCGGACCGCGGCGTGTACCGGCTGGGCGAGGAGGTGCACCTCAAGGCGATCCTCCGCAGCGACAGCGCCGCCGGCATCCGGACCCTCCCCGCGGGGACGGCGATCGAGGTCGTGGTGCGCGACGGCATCGGGCACGAGGTGGACAAGCGCACGGTCAGGCTCGGGGCGTGGAGCAGCGCGGACTGGGCGCTGCGCCTGCCGCCGCAGGGCGCGCTGGGCCACTACGACGTGAGCGCGTCGGCGGCCGGCCACCGCTTCCCGGTGAGCGGCTCGTTCCTGGTGGCGGCGTACCGGCGGCCGGAGTTCCGCGTGGACGGCGCGCTGGCCGGCGAGTCGCCGCTGGCCGGCGTGGTGCTGAAGGGCGTGCTCGAGGCGCGCTACCTGTTCGGCGCGGCGATGAGCGGCCAGCCCGTGCGCTGGTCGTTCTCGCGCGCGCCGCTGCTCTCGGTGCCCGAGCCGGTGTCGGACCGCTTCCCGGAGGAGCGGTGGGCGTTCCTCGACCAGGACTGGTCCGACGAGGGCCGGCACGAGACCAGCACCCTGCAGACGGCGCAGGCCGAGCTCGACGCGGAGGGACGCCTCGCGCTCGACCTCGCGACGGACCGCGCCGCCGGCGTGCCCTACCGGTACACGCTGGAGGGCGAGGTCACGGACGTGTCGCGCCAGACGCTGGCCGGCCGCGCGGCGTTCCGCGTGGATCCCGCGCCCTGGTACCTCGGCCTCAGACGGCCCGGCTACTTCACCGACGCGGCGCGCGGCTTCGACACCGAGGTGGTCGCGGTCGGCCCCGACGGCGCCGCGGTGGGCGGCGTGCCGGTCACGGTCACGCTCACCCAGGTCCAGTGGCACGGCGTCCGCCGCGCCGAGGGCAACGGGTTCTACACCTGGGAGACCGAGCGGCGCGAGGTGCCCGCCGGAAGCTGGGACGTCACCAGCGCGGCCGCGCCGGTGCCGCTGCACGTGGACCTGCCCGCCGGCGGCTACTTCGTCCTGCAGGCCACCGCGCGCGACGACGAGGGCCGCTCCACGCGCACCGCGGTGTCCTTCTACGCGCTCGGGCGCGGCTACACCGCGTGGGAGCGGCACGACCACCACCGGATCGACCTCGTGCCGGAGAAGAAGCGCTACCGCCCCGGCGAGCGCGCGCGCATCCTGGTGAAGTCCCCCTGGGAGACCGCGACCGCGCTGGTCACCACCGAACGCGAAGGCGTGCGCTCGCACCGGACGTTCACCCTCGACTCGACGCAGCAGACCGTCACCGTGCCGGTCGCCGAGGCGGACATCCCGAACCTGTACGTGTCCGTGCTGCTGGTGAAGGGCCGCACCGCGGCGTACACCGCCGAAGACACCGCCGACCCGGGCAAGCCGTCGTTCCGGCTCGGCTACGTGGAGCTGTCGGTCGAGGACGCGACGCGGCGCCTCGCCGTGAGCGTGAAGGCGGACCGCGAGGAGTACCGTCCGGGCCAGCCGGCGCGCGTGGAGGTGAGCGTCACCGACGCGCAGGGCCGCGCGGCGCCGGCCGAGGTCACGCTCTGGGCGGTGGACTACGGCGTGCTGTCGCTGACCGCGTACCGCACGCCGGACGTGCTCGGCTCGGTCTACGTGCCGAAGGCGCTGCAGGTGACCACCACCGACTCGCGCCAGCGCCTGGTGAGCCGGCGCGCCACGATCCCCAAGGGCGGCGACGAAGGCGGCGGCGGCGGCACGGACGCCGGCCCGGGCACGCCGGTGCGGAAGGACTTCCGCGTGCTCGCGTTCTGGCTCGGCTCGCTGCCCACGGACGCGCAGGGACGCGCCACGGCCACGGTGACCCTGCCCGAGAGCCTCACCACGTATCGGATCATGGCCGTGGCCGCCGACCACGCGTCGCGCTTCGGCCGGGGCGAGCGCGAGGTCCGGATCAGCAAGCCGCTGCTGCTGCGGGCCGCCTTCCCGCGCTTCCTGGCCCGCGGCGACACGGCCCGCTTCGGCGCGGTGGTGACGAGCCAGCTCGCCGAGCGCGGCACCGCGATCGTGACCCTGCGCAGCCTGGACCCGAAGGTCCTCGAGCTGACCGGGCCGGCCCGGCAGACCGTGGCGCTCGGGCCGCGCGCCACCGCGGAGGTCACCTTCCCGCTGGCGGCGCGCGCGGTGGGCGACGCGCGCGTGCAGATGTCCGTCAGCGCGCTGGGTGAGACCGACGCCTTCCAGGAGACCCTCCCGGTGCGGGTCCTGCTCTCGCCGGAGGTGGTGGCCGCGGCCGGACAGACGCGCGGCGAGGCGCGCGAGCAGCTCGCGCGGCCCGACCGCGTGGTTCCCGGGGTCGGCGGCCTGCAGGTGGACCTGGCCTCCACCGCGCTGGTCGGCCTCGGCGAAGGCGCGCGCTACCTGGTGACGTACCCGTACGGCTGCGCGGAGCAGCGCGCCTCCGCGGCCCTGGCGCTGATGCTCGCCGCGGACCTCGGCGGGGCGTTCTCGTTGCCCGGCCTCGACCCGGCCGCGCTGCAGGCCACGGTGCGCGACACGCTCGTGGAGCTGTCGAGCTACCAGTGCCCGGAGGGCGCCTTCGCCTTCTGGAAGGGCTCGTGCGCGAGCGCGTCGCCCTACGTGACCAGCTACGTCCTGCACGTGCTGCAGCGCGCGCGCCAGCTCGGCTACGCGGTGGACGACGGGTCGATGCAGCGTGCCTACGACCACCTCGAAGCCGCGGTGCGCGGGCAGCGGCCGGCCGGCGAGGGCTCCTGGCCCGCGTACGCCGCGTGGCAGGCCTTCGCCATCCGCGCGCTGGCGCGCGGCGGGCGCGAGGTGGACGCGCACCTGAACCGCATCTGGCCGGCGATCGACCGCATGCCGGTGTTCGCCCTCTCCTACCTGCGCGACGCGATGGCCGCGCGCGGCGAAGGAGGCGCGAGGCCGGCGGAGCTGGAGCGCCGCCTGCGCAACGCGGTGCTGCCCGAGGGCGCGACCGCGCACGTGGAGGAGCTGTCGGACCCGTACCTGCTCTGGTTCTGGAACTCGAACGTGCGCTCGACGGCGATCGTCCTCGGCACCCTGGTGCGCACCACCGAGGACGAGGCGCTGGCCGCGGCCATGGCGCGCTGGCTGCTCGGCGCGCGGAAGCAGGGGCGCTGGGAGGACACGCAGGAGAACGCGGCCGCGCTCGAGGCGCTGGTGGACTACTACCGGAAATACGAGCGCGAGACCCCGGACTTCACCGCCGCCGTCTCCGCGGACGGCGAGGCGCTGATGTCCGAGGCGTTCCGCGGCCGCCGCGCCGGCGCGCGGACGCGGGTGGTGCCTCTCGCCGAGCTGGTGCGATACCTGGGCCGGTCCGGCGAGGCGGAGCTCGTCTTCGCGCGGCGCGGCGAAGGCACGCTGCACTACGCGGCCCGCCTGCGCTACGCCCCGGACGATCCCGCGCCGGCCGCGATGGACCAG